>JAJRVW010000213.1 GCA_024277115.1 Calditrichota bacterium | reverse complement strand
GATCTTCAGCTTGGACAGTTTTCCTTTTGTCCGGCTTAGTGCTTAAGCTTTTTCGTTTCTTCCTTTCAAATCATTCTCTTTCTATCTCATTTTGTGGAAATTGCGCCACAACATCCCGATACACGCATTGCGTTTATCGCGAATATACATTGTTGGTGGGTGTCGTTTTCTACGCAATATAACACGAAAAAACTAATCCGCCAAACCTACTCAAACCGTCCTTCGCGGTACCACTTAAAAATGGTAATCCCGCCAAAAGTGGAAAGCCATAAATCATCGCCGTTTACATCAATGTTATAAACCCGGTTATCGGCCAGGCCGTCTTTTGTCGTGTACAGGTACCAGTAATCGCGGTCAATATCATATTTAAGCACGCCGATGTTGGTGGCAAACCAAACGCTCCAATCGGTAAAGGCGATATCATTTATTTTTGTATTGAGTTGGAAATTTGTAGCGGGAAAAGATTGCCACTTATCATTTTTAATATCATAAAAGCCGATCCCGTTTTGGCCGGCATACCACAGCGTGTCGTGATTAACCCCGACCGCATCAATAAAATTATCGGCTATGGCCGCGCGGGAGCTTAATAGAGAGGTTTTGTCCGTGGAAGCATTATACTCAAAAATACCACGGTCGCTGGCCAGGCAAACACTTTTTTTTGTTCCGGCGATTTTAGTAATATTTATATGTTGCAGAAATTTTTTGCTGATACTTTGCATAACCTGCGAAACAGGATCGTATTTGTATGCCCCGTTATCGGAAGCGATGTACAGAATATTGTTGAGCGTAAACAAATCAAAAATAACATCATTTTTTAAGGGGAAAGCTTTTTGCAAACTTAGCCATGTCCCCCTTTTTGTGTTAAACTGAAGCAGCCCTTGTTCCGTCCCAAAAAACACCAGGCTATCTATCCCTTCTACAACCGAAATTTCATCGGAGAAAATTTTGTAGCCAATACCGGATCGAAAATAATTCCAGGTACCTTCTTCAAAATCCCAGCGCACAATGCCCCGCTCTTTTTGGCGAAAAGAAGTTCCGCCAATCCAGGCTGCCTTGCCCTTAATAAAAACATCCCGCGGATATATGGCAGAAAGCGATTGTTTGATAAATTGTAATTCCTGCATATCCAGATCGGCCTTGCCAATACCCGTGCCATTGGTGCCAAACCATAGTTTATACCAGCGGTCAACAACGCGGTCGGTGATATTGTATTCGTCGTTGTCCGGATCGTAAATTAAACCATCGAGCATCAGTTCAAAATGGCCTTTGGGAATCAAGCTTGGCCAACTGCTTACATCCGGCCGGGAAAACTCCGGTAAACGTGTGGCGTTGCGGTTTTGGTTTGTATATTCCGGGTTTTGCCGCGCAGGAAGGTCCCTTATGGCCGCTTTCCAATACTGAAAACCTTTGTTAAAAACCTGTACCCCTTTTTGTGTTACGGCATAGAGCTGGTCCGAAAGATCATCATAAACAACGTAGTTGATTTTATTACTGTAAAGGCCGTTGCTGGTTGTTTGCGGGGAAAGCCATTCATCACTAAAAAAATTATAGCGCAAAATGCCGCCATGGGTCGTTCCAAAATAAATATTTTCTTCGCCAATATCGATGGAAGTAATGGCATTGGAAAAAGCATAGGTGGTCCAGTCATCTACATCGTAATGGGAAAAGCGGTCAAAGTAAATTTTATGGATAACCTGAGAAAAAGCAACCTGGGCAAGAAGCAGGAAAACAAAAATAAATGATTTCATAAGAGATGAAGCCTTCAAATTATTTCTAAGAATATTTGTGTGTCGTTCCCAAAACCAAAGGTAAACCAGACGTAAGAAAGATACCGGAAAGTAGAAAAAATAAAATGTATTTATTAGGTAGCGTTTTGTTTTAAAATCTGCTCAATGCGATATTCGTTTTCCCGGTGATATTTTATTTTTAAATAAACAGATTCCTCATCATAGCGTTTATCCATAATCGTAGCGAAGGCGTGAAAAAGGTGCTCCCCGGGATTATCCTGGATATTTAGTTTAATATCGCGCGTACAAAACTCCGTTTCAAATTTATTAACGATTACATTTTTTAAATTATTTAACCCGATATGCCTGCCGGCAGAAATAAAAACAGCGTCCTCAAATCTAAGCCGGATATGGTCAATCAGGTTCGGGCTGTCGAGGCAATCAATTTTATTAAAAACCAGAAGCCGGTCCTCCACATTGCTCTCCATTTCTGTAAGCAAAGTATTTACAACATCGATGTGCTCGGCAAAGTGTGGATGGGAAACATCGACAATGTGCAAAAGCAGGTCCGCCTCACTCGATTCGGCCAAAGTGCTGCGGAAAGAGGCCACCAATTGATGTGGAAGCTTACGGATAAACCCGACCGTGTCGCTTAATAAAACGGAAAGGGACGGACTAATCTCCGCGCGGCGTACCGTTGTGTCCAGCGTTGCAAACAATTTGTTTTCGATCAGGACATCGGCGCCCGAGAGGGCATTCATTAAAGTAGATTTACCCGCATTTGTATAACCGACCAGGGCCAGCCGGAACATACCGTCCCTTTTTTGGCGGCGGGTTTTGTTTTGCTTTTCGATTACTTTTAAGCGGGCATGCAGTTTTGAAATTCGGGTGCGTACCAAACGCCGGTCCGTTTCCAGCTGGGTTTCGCCCGGCCCTTTTGTACCAATGCCGCCCACCTGGCGGGAAAGGTGTTGCCAGGCGCGTGTTAACCGTGGCAGCAGATAATTAAGCTGCGCCAGCTCAACCTGTGTCTTTGCTTCGGCGCTTTGTGCGTGGTCTGCAAAGATATCTAAAATTAACGCGGTCCGGTCGATTACCTTTACATCTTCCAATATTTTGGAAATATTTTTCATCTGTGCCGGGGTCAGTTCGTCATCAAAAATAACCAGGTTGGCAGAATGTTCTTCGATCAGTTCAACAACCTGCTCTAATTTACCTTTACCGATAAAATAAGCGGCATTGGGCGCGATGCGTTCCTGGACCACCTGGGCCTTTACGATGGCGCCGGCAGTGCGTGCAAGTTCTTTGAGTTCATTTAAATGTTCGTCAATTTCAAAGCGCTCGGTACCGGCCCTGCGAATACCGATTATTATGGCGTGCTCGGCCTGTGTGTCGATGTAATTTTTTTTAATTTCTATCATATTTTTAATTTAAAATTTCTATGTTATTTAGTGTGGTTAATTAAATTCGCCTGTTGATCATGATCGTTCTTATACACGCTTTCAGCTTTTAAGTAACGCTTCCTAAACTTATGGGCCACACCAACTGTCATGCTGGAGGCGCTGCCTGCCCCGCTGCTTTTAGGCGGGGAAGCATCCCACCAACCATAGGATTCTTCCCCACGGTATTTTACATAGACCATATTTGTTTATCTAAAAAGTGGAAGGCCTTCAATTTTTTTTATTAAGACCATTTCGGTTAATAGCATAAGTAGCGCTAAAATAAGAAAAACCTGCCAAAGCTCAAATCCGCTACGCGCTTTGATTATTTGATTTTTAAAATCATCCGCTATAAGTGTTTCAATGCCAAACGCGAAAGAGGCATCGTTTACATAAGGCTGTTTTAATTCATTTGCAGCATGGTTTACGGCGATGGAATTAACAATTTTTTTATTTTCTAAAAGAAGATAAAAACCCGGTGCGTCGGCTTTTCCACCCTTAAAGTAAAACTTATTTTTTACAGGCTCCGGGATTACGCTAAAGCTTTCTTTGTTTGGATTTTGTATTAAATATCTGCTGTCAACACTGCCCTTTTCGGATTGAAAAATAATTTCATTGCCGCAAAATATCTTTTCTGAAGCCAGGGTCTTGCCCTGTGCGGACATATAAAAAGTGCGGTATAGTAAGGGTAAAAACAATCCATTGCCTGAAAAGTCAGACCACTCCGTGGAAAAGGATGCGCTAAAAACATAAAGTGATTTTGACCTGCTTAAGAAAACATTTTTATTGGATAAGGCCACAAGCGATTCATCAAAGCCCTTTTGTGTATAATATTTAAAAAGTTTTGGCGCGGAAAAGGAACTCGACTTGTCCTGAAACAAAGCATCAAAAACGGCATTGGAGCTCTTTTCGTTTTCAAGTGAAAAAAAACCGTTTTTGCCGGATTCATTTAATTGTGTAAAATGGGTATTGCTGCCCAGCGCTTTAAAAATTGAATTATACCCTTCAAGCTCCATTAGTTTACCGGGGATTATTATGACGGAATGCCCGCTCTCCAGAAAGGTTTGCAGTTTATGAATTTGTTGTGGCGAGCTCTCTTTAGGGTCTTGCAAGATAAGCAGGTCGTAAACATTCAGGTTTGTTCCCAGCCATTCATCCTGATTTTTTTTATCAATTTGCAGAAGGCTGTTTTGTGCTAAAATCTTTGTGGCAATATCCATTTCGGGTGATGGTTTTGCCGAGACAAACAGCGCTTTGATTTTTTCTTTGAGATAAAGTGAAAAATAATAATCATTATCAAGGGAGAGATCGTCCTCATCGGTCTGTAGTTTTAAATAGTGTGTACCCGCCGTTTGTGGAATATATTGAATCCCTACTTTTTTTGTTTCCCCGGCATCTAAAGAAAGAAAATCCATGGCAACGCGTGTATCTTCTTTAAATAAATTTAGATTTGTCTCTGTGGCTTCATCCCTGTTATGATTTGTGATAAAGACTGAAATATTAACGGCCTTGCCAATTTCGATAAGCTGATTGTTGATACGGACGGAATCGATACTCACATTATTAAAAGCCACATTTTTGCCAAGTACGGTTTTGTATGCTTTAAAATTATTGATTCCCTCAAAATGAAAACGGGGATAAACATGATTGTCCTGAATCTTAAAATCGCTCAGCAAATAAAGTTCGTTGTTCAGGTTTGGCTTATTGCGAAAAAGTGAATCCGCCCGGGATAATAGATTTTCCAGTTTAATTGTGTTATTGCCCGCCTTAAGCTGTTTAACTAAGCTTTCTTTCTTTTTTGTATTTAAAAGGATTGGTTCATCTGCGCTGCCGGAAAGCAGAAAAAGTTTATCGTCCGGTTTAAAGAGGGGCAGCAAATTTTCTAAAAATTGGCTGGCAAGTTCCATATAGGTTTGCGATGATGCAAACGTCTGCATACTGTATGAATCGTCCAAAATAAAAACAGCGGTAGTTTGTGTTTTGCCCGCTAAATCCCCGGTAAGGGAATTGATGGTTGGCCGGGCAAAGGTTAACACTAAAAAGATGATAAAAAGTGTGCGGACCAGAATAAGTAAAAATTGATAAAGCTTAACACGCTTAATTCGTTGATTTTCAAGTACCTTTAAAAATTTAATTGAGCTAAATGGAATTTTACGGGCTTTTTTACGGCTTAATAAATGCAGGATAAGTGGAATACCGGCGGCGATGAGAGCGGGTAAAATGAGTCCGTTTAAAAAACTGATCATCTATAAATTATTTTCCTTTGTTTGGTTTTAACAATAATCTGGAAAGAGCTTAGCAATCCCCTGCATAGAAATCAATTTATTTCAAAGTTTGATCATTAAAAAATATTGAGCTAAACTAACGGCCTAAAACTTAAGTGGTTCATTTACAGGACAGATAAAAATTGTACGCAGCACCTTACAGCCACCTTGCAAAGATTTATGATAAAGTGATGGCCCACGTAAACTATAAAATGTGGTCAGAATATATAAAACAACTTTATCAGTTTACAGAATTAAATATCAAAAATGTTCTTGATCTCTCCTGTGGGACCGGAAAACATATCGACAGGTTACAGGGTGAAAATATTTTTTTTATCGGTGCAGATTATTCAGGTGAGATGGTTAAGGCAGCGGCGATAAACCTAAAAAAAAGTATTAACCATCCATGCCTGTTGGTAAACGATGCCCGTCACGTCGCCATAAAAAATGCCTCGCTCGATGTTGTGCTGATGCTGTATGATTCGATCAATTATTTATTGGACACGCGTGATGTAGAAAAATTATTTTTTGAAATAGGACGGATTCTTAAACCGGGCGGAATTTTTATTTTTGATTTTGTTACCGAAGCAGGGTTGCAAGAATGTTTTGATGGCTATTACGAAAGTGAAAATTGGGATGGCCTGGCCTATGAACGGGAAAGCCGCTATTCCAAAAAAGAAAAACTGCAATACAACACCTTCAAATTTTTATTTAATGGCCGGCCGGGCATGGAAGAACACATCCAAAAAGTAAGGACCGCCGAAGAGTGGAAAAAGTTCGTCCAAAAAAGTAAGATGCATTTAACGGCGGAGTTTAGTAATTTTTCTCTTTCTTTACCCAACCCCAAAAGCGAACGCATACATTTTGTTTGTAAGAAAGAAAAGGCATGATCGAATTTTATAATGTGCAAACCAAGATTGATAAAAATATAATTCTAAAAAACATCACCTTCCGGATTTTAAAAGGGGAATTTGTTTTTTTGACCGGGTCGAGCGGCGCAGGGAAATCCACCGTTTTGCGGCATATTTATATGGATATTTTTCCCGAACAAGGGATGGTGATTGTGGAAAATTTCAGTTCGGCAAAAATCAAAGAAAAGGAAATCCCCCTTTTGCGCCGCAAGCTGGGTGTGGTTTTTCAGGATTTTAAACTGCTGTCCGACCGCAATGTGTTTGATAATGTTGCTTTTTCTTTACGCGTTACGGGCGCTAAAAACAAAGAGATAAAACGAAAAGTGATGCGTGTTTTAGCGGAAGTAAACCTTGGCCAGAAAAGAAATTTTTATCCAAGAGAGCTTTCCGGAGGAGAGCAGCAAAGGGTTGCCATTGCCCGTGCCATCGTAAATAATCCGTTTATAATTTTAGCCGATGAGCCAACGGGAAATCTGGACGCGGACAACACTTTTGAGATTATGGAAATTCTGGAAAAAATTAACCGCCAGGGTACGGCAGTTTTAATGGCAACGCATTCACAGGAAATTTTAAATAAATATCCGCACAGGATAATTACCGTAGATAATGGACAGGTGGACTAAAGATGAATTTTTGGTTTACAATCCGTGAGGGGCTAAAGGGGTTTACCCGTGCCAGGCTATCCACATTTATAACGATCACCTCTATCGTATTTTCCCACTTTTTAATTGCCTTGTTTTTAATACTTAGTATCAATGTAGATTCCTGGATTGGCGAAATGCGTTCTAAGCTGGAGTTGGAAGTTTATATTGACCGCACCCTATCCGAGAGCGAAGCCGGTCAGATAAAGAAAAAAACCTTGAAAATATCAGGTATTGAAAATGCTGTCTATATTTCAAAGAAAGATGCCGCTGATCGTTTCGAAAAAGAATTTGGTAAAAATATTTATGAAATCCTGCAAAGCAACCCCTTGCCGGCGTCTTTAACAATCACATTAAAGCCGGAATTTAGAAATGCCCCAAAAGCCGCAGTTGTAAGTAAAGAATTAGGCAAAATTCCTGGTGTTGAAGAAGTTGTTTATCATAAAGAGCTTATTTCGATAATAGATAATTATATGTCGGTTGTGTATTTGGTGGGCATAGTAATCATCGTTTTATTGATCACCATTACTTTTATTCTACTTTACAACACGATACGGTTAACCATTTATGCCCGTCGTGATATAATCGAAATAATGAAATTGGTGGGTGCGAAAAAATCGTTAATAAAGCGGCCATTTGTAATAGAAGGTTTGTTGCAGGGGGCAGTGGGCGCGGCAATTGCTTCCGGCCTGGTTTATGTAGCATCAAAACTAATCATAAAATATCTCTATCCCTTTCTGCTCATTAAAATGGATGTTTATATTATAATTTTAAGTATGGGCATGCTGATTGGTTATTTCTCCAGCAGGATAAGTGTACAAAAACATTTTGGCCATGTTTAATTTACCCTAAACACAGCATTCAGATATTGTCCTGGAAATTTAAGCAAGGCGTTTGTTGTTGAAATTATTGAGGTTAGGGTTAGATAATTAGCATATTTATATGCCCCTCCAAAATTGATAAAATTTATAAATAAAAGACTTTTCTCACGGAACCTTTAAGGTATAAAAAAGAATAATAGTTCGTAAAATTGTGGTTTAGGGGAATCTTGACTATTAACCGTTTTTTTATTTTGGGCAGATGTGAGATATTATTTAGAATAGCTTGAAACCCGTATCAATAATTGATAAATTTCCCAGCTACAATCATTTTAGTAACAAAACGATTCAAATTGAATCTAAATGATTTAGGAAAACAGAAAAAACAATGGAGATTTAAAAGTGTCAGATAATAAAAATAATGTAGAAAATGCTGTAGAAGAGCAAAAAACTAAAAAAACAAAAGCCGGCAAAACGGCTTCAAAAAAAAACGCGAAGGAATCAAAACAAATTAAAGAATTAAATGAAAAACTGGCTGCGTCTTTAACGGAGCAGGAAGCATTAAGGGACCAGCTTTTACGAAAGATGGCCGAGTTTGATAATTACAAAAGGCGCACAGAAAAGGAGTTTATCGAAAACATTCAATCGGGCAGTAAAGAATTGATCGAAGAATTGCTTCCTGTAGTTGATGACCTGAGACGCTCGATAAATCATGCGGTTTCAGAAAACGTAAAATCTGCGCTTCTTGATGGCGTGCAGCTTGTATATAAAAACCTGATGAAGGTATTAAATAAACGCGGGTTAACTGAGATTGAAGCGATTGGCAAAGAATTTAACCCCGATGAACACGATGCATTGATGCAGGTGGATTCGGATAAATATGACAGCGGGATAGTTGTGGATGAACACCAGAAGGGCTATAAGTTAAACGACAAAGTCCTGCGCCACACACAAGTGCTGGTATCAAAATAAAGTATCGCAGAAGCCTGGTATTTTGGGCAATAGATAAAAGTGTGCGGTACGGTATATAAAAATTAAAAACAGATCGGTAAAAAATATGGCAAAAAGAGATTATTATGAGGTGCTGGGTGTATCCAAAGGCGCAGATGCGGCAGATATAAAGAAAGCGTATCGCAAGCTGGCCATGAAATACCACCCGGACAAAAACCCGGACAATAAAGAAGCGGAAGAAAAATTTAAAGAAATAGCCGAGGCTTACGCTATTTTAAGCAATGACCAGAAACGCGCTAAATATGATCGTTTTGGCCATGCTGCGGAAAATATGGGTGGCGGCGGTGGTTTTGGTGGTGGCGATCCGTTTGGCTTTGGCTGCGGTGTTGATTTATCCGATGCGCTCCGGCAATTTATGGAGCAAGGCTTCGGCGGCTTTGGTGATATATTTGGTGGGGGTGGTGGAAGCTCTTCCGGTGGAAGACGTAGAAGTTCACGCCGGAAAGGCGCTGATCTGCAGATCCGTTTAAAGCTGGATTTAGAAGAAATTGCCACAGGAACAAAGAAGAAAATCAAGGTTAATAAAAAAATTAATTGCGCTACATGTTCAGGTTCCGGATCGGCTAAATACAGTAAGACCGTTGTTTGCCCTGTTTGTAAAGGCAGCGGTGCAGTGCGCAATGTTTCGCAATCCCTGTTTGGGCAATTTGTAAATATTTCTGCCTGCCAGCGTTGCTCGGGCGAGGGACAAATTATTGAAAATCCATGCGCAACCTGTGGTGGCGATGGCCGTGTTAACGGGACCAAAACCATTGAAGTAAATATTCCTGCCGGTGTTAAAACTGGGAACTATATTCCGTTAAACGGTGAAGGCCATGCCGGCAAACGTGGCGGGCCTGCCGGTGACTTAATTGTGCATATCGAAGAAAAACCGCACTCTATTTTTGAACGTCGCGGAGATGATGTAATCCTCGTTTTGCCGGTAAGTTTCCCCGATGCCGCTTTGGGGGCAAATGTTGAAATCCCAACATTAACCGGAAAGGCAAAACTAACAATTTCACCGGGAACACAATCGGGCAAAATATTGAGGATGCGCAGCAAAGGTATTCCGCATTTAAATGGCGCCGGGATTGGTGACCAGCTTGTTCAGGTGCAGGTTGTTGTCCCTACAAAGCTATCCGCCGATGAAAAGAAAACATTGGCCAACTTGCAAAGCAGTGAAAACCTCAAGCCGGGAAGTAACTCCTTTAAAAATGTTTTTGAACGTTTTAAGGATGCTTTAAACATTTAAAATTTTTTTATCTATTTGATAGTTGTGCAACACATTTATTAGCTGCAATGGAGGCGGTTCTTAAAACGGGCCCATTCTATTTTTGAGAAACAATTTATGTCCCGATTATCACCATCAGAAAAAAGGGTTTTGCTCATGCTTAGCATACTTCTTCTGGCCGCTTTTATTATACAATGGAGCCAGCCATATTTTGTACACGATGCATTATATGATTATTCGGTTCAAGACAGCGTTTTTCAAAAATTATCATCTGATACAGTACGGGTAAAAGAGCAAAAAGCGCCAAAAGTTAAACCGGTTCCGCAAAAAGATGGCAATAAAAAGAAAAGTAAAAAAAGTGCCCTAACAAGTTTGATCAATATAAATACGGCAACGCAGAAAGAGTTGGAATTGCTTCCGCGTATTGGGCCGGCAACAGCTAAAAATATTATTAAATACCGCACTGAAAACGGTCCGTTTAAAACTTTTGATGAAATAAAAAATGTAAAAAGAATAGGGCCCAAAACTCTGGAGAAATTAAAACCGTTTATCACTCTAAGTGATTAATTTATTTAGGGCCATTGTGATTAAATTTTATTTATTCCGTTGGATTAGGTTGTTCTAAGTTTAAGTTTTCTATATATTTATTAATTGTATAATTCATTTAAAAGACCATGAAAAGAAGAATAATAATCCATACGGATAAAACACTAAAGCCTGTTGATTCAAAAATTGAATGCGAACTTGTCCGTTATTTAAATAATGAAATTATCGGTATAATTGATAGTAGTAACGCCGGGCGGACTGTTGAAGAGGTTTTAGGTTTTGGCGGAGACATCCCAATTGCTTCAACCCTTGATGAGTTCCTGACCTTAAAGCCAAACTATCTTTTAATAGGCGCCTCCTCATTTGTCGGTACTTTCCCGATGGAATGGTACCCGATGATCATTAAAGCCCTGCAAATGCGTATCCATATTTTGAACGGCCTACACCAGCCATTAAGCGCCCTTGCAGAGTTTGACTTGTTGGCAAAAAAATATAAGGCCAAAATTGTTGATTTACGCGAGAGTGGTGAAAAGCCTGTTAAATTCAGGAACCTCACAAAAAACATTCAGGCTAAAAAAATATTAATTACAGGGAGCAGGGAAAACAGCGGTGAGCTTGCTACCACACTGGAACTATTGGCAATGGTCCATAAAAAGGGAATTTCTGCCGACTGGATCCCGACAGGCCTTTCTTCCAGGTTAATTAAGGGAAAAGGTTTTATCACAGAATCGTTGATCGGTGATTTGATCTCTGGTTATATTGAAGCCGACTTGGTGGAACGCGATCAAAAATTTGAGTATTTATTTGTTGAAGGACAAGGATCGATTACAGACCCGGTGCGGGCAAGTGTGGCCATTGGGATTTTACATGGCACAAAACCGGATGCAGTTATATTATGCCAGAAAGTTGAATCAGTAAATGATACGCGATCTATTGTAGATGCTGTTTCAAATTATCAGCATTTATTAGATCAAATTAATGGTGCACCGGTTGTTGGTGTTTCATTAAATACGGCCCTGCTTTCCGAAAACAATGCAATGGAATTAATAAAGAATGTAAGTGAAAGGCTTAGGGTACCGGTAATTGACCCATTAAGAACAGAGATGGATTCTTTTTTTGAGGCGGTTAAAAGGGTTGAAAAACGCTAAGAAATTTTATTTATTAAAGAGTATTTTAGACGCGATATCTTCAGCTGTGTTTTTCTCACAAAGCAGGGTAATAATTTCCAGTGAAAATTCTATTGCCGTTCCTACGGCCCTGCTTGTTAAAATATTTTCATCTTTTACGACACGATCCACCTTATAATCAGAGTGACAAAAAACATTTTCCTCAGAAGGGTGGCTTGTTACTTTTTTTGATTCGAGTAAGACTGCCTTTTCCAAAACAGTTGGCGCGGCACAAATTGCCCCGATAAGCTTGCCTTCCTTATGTTGTTTTTTTAATAAATCGTGAACATTTTTTGAGTTTTTTAAATGTGTCGTGCCGGGCAAACCGCCGGGCAGAATTACCATATCAAAGTTTTCTGATTTAATATTTTCCAATAAATCGTCTGCTTTTATTGTGATGGCATGTGAACCGGTCACATTTATCTCGGATATGGAGGCTGTAGTTACCTTAATCTCTGCACGTCTTAACAGATCAATAATTGTTACAGCTTCAATTTCCTCAAAACCGGGCGCTAAAATTACAGCGACACTTTTCATTTAATCTCCTGGGTACGATTTAATTTATTAGATAAAGAATGGGAACTCGGTCGTTGATTTTGGTTATTGCAAAACGTACTTTCCATTTTTAAAATTAAAACAGATCGTTTATGATAAAAGCCTATTTTTTATCCGATATTCATTTGGATACCCATAATTCTACCCAAGAAGAAGATAGACAACAAATTTTATTTAATTTTCTTGATAAAATTAAAGACGATGCCACGCATATTTATTTGGTGGGAGATGTTTTCGATTTTTGGTTTGAATATAATTATGTCATCCCGAAAAATAATTTTGAGTTTTTATACCGGCTTAAAATATTGGCCGACAAAGGCGTAAAGCTCTATTATCTTGCCGGAAACCATGATTTTTCTCTGGGCAAATTCTTTACTAAAAACCTAAATATTAAAACGTATCACGATGCCTATACTTTTGAACTTGGTGGTAAGAATTTTTATTTATGGCATGGCGATGGGCTGGGAAAAAAAGATGGAGGCTATCGGTTCCTAAAAAAAATAATGCGCAGTCGTCTTAACCAAAAATTATTTCGCTTGCTCCACCCGGATTTTGGAATTCCTTTTGCACGTTTTGTATCAGGCTCCAGTAGGCAATATACCAACCAGCTAAATCATCAGCGTGATGAGAGTGACTATTTTGAATTTGCCGAAAAGAAATTTTCGGAAGGTTTTGATTACGTGATGATGGGCCACCGGCATAACCCACTTGTGCATCAGATAGGTGAGAAGAAATATATTAACCTTGGTGACTGGCTTGGCCATTTTTCCTATGCTATTTTTGATGGTAAAAATTTAAAGTTAAAGAAGTATCAAGACGCATAAAAAGAAATCCGGTTATTAGCATAAGTTGTTTATTCTCCTCCTTGCCCACCTAAGACCGCAGCCCACCTGTTGTGTTCTAAAACACAAATAATCTTGACTTTTAGAAAAATTAAGTTTATTCTTCAATTCGGATGTGCTATTTCACCCCCTACTATTCTTAAAAATATAATATAAATTTCCAAGGAAGCCGTTGGTTTATCTTTTAAACAAACATACTAAATAACTAATCATTTATATTCTAAGGAGAAACACATGAAGAGAATTGCTATCACATTAACTGCGTTGTCCGTTTTGCTGCTATTGGCATTGCCGTCATTTGCGCAAGATTTTATTGCCGATGGATACACGCAAATTTTTGAGAGAAATACATTTGAGACTGCGCCTTACGCATCAATTGTAGCGGACGAAGTCCATGCCGGCTTTGATCTTGATAAAGACGGCAATTTAGAGTTTATTTTTATAGCAGATCATTCTAATCCCAACGGCCCGGGTCCTGAGTATACAGATGGACATTCGTTATATGTGTATGAATGGGATGCCTCTGTTGGTGATTTCACCTTAATGTGGTCGTGGGCGGACACATCGCTTAAAACAGGTGGGGCAAGTTTCCCTACAATGGCTATTGCAGATTTAGATGGTGATTCTAATCAAGAGATAGTTCTTGGCATGCCAAGCGGAACAAACTGGCCGGCTGAAGATATTAGCCCAACCGTGATTTATGTTTTCGAGTTTGGTACAGAGGGCGGACCTGCTGAGCCAACAGTTACATGGACAGCAAACACAGCCCCGGGTTCGAACACACGTCCTTCCGGGATGGCTGCTGGTGATATTGATGGTGATGGTGTCATGGAAGTGGCTGTATCATTTAGAAAATTCAGTACTGCCTCAACCAACGATGCTATGATGATCTTTTCTGTTGATGGCGGTTTTGCAGGTCCATTTACGTTATTTAAAACAGAAATGCTCGATACAACAAGTGATGTTGGCTCTGTTTATGCCGTAGATATTACAGATATTGATAATGACGGCAAGCTCGAAGCTTATTTTTCTACAGATAACCACCACACTTTCGAAGCTACCGGCCCCGATGCTTACCAAATAGGTACTCTTGCAAGTCCTACCGTTGGCCCATGGACAATCCAGGGAACAGCAGAAGCTGATGTTGATAGCGACGGTAAGAATGAATTAGTGTTTGGTAAAACAAATGGTTCTTTGGCATTGTGGTATGGTGTTACAGACGTTGCAAATAGTGATTCAACCAATGAAGCAATCATTAAAGTTGTTGAGCCAGGTGGTATCCGTGGTTTAACTGCAGGTGATTATGATGGTGATGGAAATACGGACATTTTTGTCGGTGGAAACTTTACAGGAAGTGTCTGGAGAGTTGAATACAAAGGAGCTGGAGCCATTACAGATTCTAACAGTTATACTTATGAAAAAGTGTATCAGGATACAGTTGGTGAGCCCCGCGCATATTCTGTTTCTTTCCCAGGTGATAACTTTGCCATTCAGCATGGTGGTAATGCTTCAACAGACATGAACGGAAATGGTAAGCCCGAATTTTTAATCGCCTACGAAGCCGGTGACTCTCTAACAAACTGGATTGTTATGGTTGAGGGTGATGGTGTTACAAGTATTGAGATTGATCCAGGCCGTCAAGTGCTTAAATCTTACTCCTTAAAGCAAAACTATCCAAATCCGTTTAACCCGTCAACAACTATTTCTTATCAGTTGCCAAGTCGGGAAGATGTATCATTAAAGATTTACAATACGCTAGGTAAAGAAGTTAAAACGTTGGTTGATGGAACCCGTGATGCGGGACTAAACTTTAGCGTATGGGATGGAACAAATAATGCCGGTAATAAAGTCGTAAGTGGTATTTACATTTATCGTTTATCTGTTGCCGGACATCAATTACATAAACGCATGACATTGATAAAATAGTTTAGGCTATTGATTTGGAAAAGGGAGATATAATTCTCCCTTTTTTTTTAGTGGTAAAAAATGTGCCACTTTAATATTTTTTTATAACCTTCGTAAAAACTATCAACACTATTTATTTAACTCTGAACAACCTCAAAAACTTTGGGAGGTAAAATCAATGAGTAAAAGGTACATACTTTTCCTACTTATTTTTCTATTGGGGCAGACATTTGCCGGCACAACAGGAAAAATTGTAGGAAGAATATTCGACAGCGATACAGGCGAACCATTAATTTCTGCAAATGTAGTTATTAAAGGCTACGAGCTGGGTGCCGCCACTGATTTAGACGGTGAGTTTATTATATTAGGAGTGCCTCCTGGGGTCTATACTTTGCAAGCAATTTATATTGGTTATTCTACAAAGGAAGTTAAAAATGTAACTGTAAAAGTAGATTTAACAACTAAAATTGATTTTGAGATGAAAGTTGAGGCTTTTGAAGGAGAAACAGTTGTTGTAATTGCTACCCGGCCATTGGTTCAAAAAGATGCAACAGCAACAGCCGCAGTTATCGGTGCAGAAGAATTAGCTGTTGCCCCGGTAGAAACTTTTGAAGATATTGCACAGACAAAAGCAGGCGTAAATGTTGGCCCAAATGGCGCGCTCCACTTTAGGGGCGGCAGGTCTTCGGAAGTGGGCTATATTGTTGATGGCATTCCAGTAACCGATGCTATTAATGGCGGTATTTCTTTAGATGTTTCAACAAATGCTATTGAGGAGTTATCCTTAATTACAGGTTCCTTTGCTGCCGAGTATGGCCAGGCGATGTCTGGTATTGTAAATATTGTCACCAAACAAGGCGGTTCTAAATACAGCGGTAGCTTCTCTAGCCAAATGGGTGATATTATTACGAGTAAAAAGAATAGCCAATACTTTTTATCCGAAATTGAAAAAATTGACCCGTTAAATACTTACGAACTGGAAGGCCAGTTTTCCGGGCCCATCATAGACAACAAACTTAATTTCAATGTTTCGGCCCGTTATTTTAATGATGCCGGCTATTTATATGGTAAAAGAATACATGGTACAAAGGATTTAGAAAGAAACGGCGTGATAACGCAAACAGGGGATGGAAAAAGAATCGCGCTAAATTCAAATAAAAAATACAATTTTCAGACAAAATTACATTATACATTTAATAGTACAATAAATTTTAATTTTACAACTATTTATGATAATAGAGAATATCAGGAATATGATCATAGACGGAGTGAAGTGCCGAGCGGATTACCAACACGGTTTAATTCAGCCATCCAGTTAATTGGTAAAATGTCACATAATATCAGTTCCAAGGCATTTTATTCGGTTGTTTATGGTTACCTGGATAAAAGTTTTAAACGTTACCTAGACAGCGATCCGTTTTCAGATAAATATGTTTGGGATGGATATAGTACCGGCCAATATTTTTACCCGGGTGGTACAGATAATTTCAGGCAACTCAGCGACCAAAATCAATCGACTTTAAAATTTGATTTAACTTCCCTGCTTTTTAAAAACCACGAAATTAAAACAGGGTTGGAGTATAAATCCCTAAAGCTAGCCAACCATTCTTATTATATGGATGTGGACCGTAAAGATGAGCCCTTTATAGATGCTAATGGAAACGGTATTTATGATATTGGTGAAAGCTTTACAGATATTAGCTTAAATGGCTACTGGACCGAGGCCAGAGATGATAATGGCAATGGGACGCCCGGTGATATTATTGAACTTGCCGGTTTCACAAATGATAAGTGGACGAGAAAACCAACAGAAATCGCATTCTATTTACAGGATAAAGTTGAACTACAGGACATGGTGATTAATGTAGGTTTGCGTGTAGATTATTTTGATCCGGACGGCAGGGTTTTATCCGACCCCACTGACCCGGATATTAATCGGCCATTAAAAAATAAAAATATTTGGCGCGACTTTGGGACAGATGGCGTTCCTAATACCAATGACGCAGATGGGTCAGAAAGCAATGGCATACAAGACCCGGGCGAATCAATTGTAACTTTAACGGACAGGCAAGAATATTGGTATAAAACGGTAGACCCTACAATTCAGCTGAGTCCAAGGATTGCTTTTGCTTTTCCTATTTCTTCAGAAGGGAAGCTCTTCTTCTCTTATGGCCATTTTTTCCAATTGCCCCCTTATAATTTTTTATATCAAGATTTTAACAATAAAGTTAAGCCCGGTTTAATACAAACAGATATGGGCAACTCGGCATTAAAACCACAAAAAACGATAAGTTATGAAGTTGGTATTGAACAACAGCTTTCGAGCGATATAGCGGCCTACCTAAAAATTTATCAACGGGACATGCGTAATATTTTGGGCCAGGATATTGTTTTACTTCCAAACACAGATGCCTACGCTGTTTTTGTAAACCGTGCTTATGGCCGGGTTAGGGGCGTAAACTTCAGCCTGGTAAAACAATTTTCTTCACTCTTCTCGGCAACGGTAGATTATACCTATCAGGTCGCCGAAGGAAATGAATCCAATCCATCTAAAACAAGGCGGAACTACAGGCTGCAAGAAGAAAATTTAAAGAAGATTGTACCATTGGAATGGGATCAGACACACGCATTGAGAATTAACGCGTTGGTTTCAAAACCGGGTGATTGGCTTATTAGCATGATTGGCCGTTTCGAATCCGGCTATCCTTATACACCGCAAGACGCCAACGATATTGTTAAAATTGCCGAAGAAAACAGCGCCAATAAAATCCCAATTATCAAAGTTGATTTGAACATGAAAAAATCATTTAAGATTGAAGTTGGGGAAACGGATTACACATTTTCCGTTTATGCAAAAGTCTATAATTTGTTTGATCGGTTAAATGAAAATTTTGTGTGGGATAATACAGGCCGCGCAACCTATGGTTTGGGGCTGTTTGGTGGCGAGTTTGATGCAAATTGGCAAAGAAGGCCCGATTGGTTTTCCAAACCACGGGAAGTTTTTGTAGGATTTGAGCTAACCTTTTAGGTATGAAATTGTTTATTGGAGGATTCATGAAAACCACAAAGAACTATTATATGCCCCTTTTTCTGGCGCTTATTATTGGATTGTTCCTTTGTTTACCGGCAATTGTTGGGGCACAGGCCAAGATATCTGACAAGCCCATGAAGTATTGGTCTCAGCAAGAATGGAAGCAATGGGCAGAAAGACAACACAAGTTACAACTTTTAAAAGGTACCGGCGCAGCCGATAGGCGCGAAGGTGTGATGGATGGAAATAAAATACGGACGGTTTTCTATAATTATGGCTCGATCGGCAGACCCAATACAGAGCCCTCAATCGAGTGGCCACGCGAAAGCACACATGGATATGCTTACGAATTTGGCCCAATGATTGGTGCAGAAGTTGTTGATGCCTTTGGCGATACGGTCAGAATATTTTCTGAAGCTTTAATCGACGGTGGCGACAGTGCACCGGGCGGCAAGGTTTGGGGATGGCAGCCACTCCCACAATATTTAAATACAAGCGCAAAACCGCCAACGCCGGCCATGAGTAACAAACCGGATACCTGGCCTAAAACCCAAGATGTTTCTAATCCGTTTTATAACCCGGATGCAGAAGGGGATAACGACCGCTTTTTGTGGCCGGGCGTAGATACGCTGGGGCAAATTTCGGGCGACTTGGAAGCTTTTTGGGTAATGGACGATCGTGACAACGATGAGTTTGACTACTATCCCTTTATAAATGATTCTTCCCGAAGAGGCTTAGGTATAGAGTTAACCTGTCGGCTATTGCAATTTTCTGCAGCGCCTGCCGAAGATGTAATTTTTTATATAATTGAAATAAAAAATGTAAGCGATAAACGGTTGGAAAAAGTTGTTGCCGCCATGTTTGGTGATCCGCATATTGGTGGCCCCGGTGATTTTGCAGATGATTATGCCGGGTTTAACCGTGAAGCAAATATGGTGTATTCCTGGGACAAAGAAGGATCGGGTAATGATTACAGTATCCCGTGGAGTGAGCTGGGTTGGCTTGGGTTTAAATTTCTCGAAAGCCCGCTTGATGATCAAGGAAATGAACTTGGCCTGACAAGTATGACAGCGCCCAGGTACGCGTCAACAGAAGGTGCGCCCGCTACAGATGATATCATGTGGGAGAAATTACAGCCCGGGTTGTTTGATGAAGCAAATATTGCCCAGGAAGCAGACAATGTTTTTTTGTTTGGAACAGGCTACTTTTCGCTTGACCCAGGTGAGACACAGCAGTTTTCAATAGCGGTTTTAATGGGAAAAGGTTTACAAGATTTAGAGGCCAATGCGGAGGTGGCCCAGGATATTTATAATAGAAACTATAAATTTACAAAAGCGCCTGATCCGCCAAAAGTATCGGCCATTGCGGGTGACCGTGAAGTGACGCTTTACTGGGACACAAAATCGGAAGACTCCTTTGATGACTTTTTCCAGGTAAAAGATTTTGAAGGCTATAAAATTTATAAAAGTACGGATAAAGGCCAGACATGGGGGCCTGTTATTACAAATTCCTTTGGATTGGATGTTGCATTTAAGCCAATTGCACAGTTTGATAACGAGAATAATGTTGAAGGATTATTCCCGTTTGACAAAGATGGCTACAGGTTTGATTTAGGAAAAAACACAGGCCTTGTTCATTCTTTTACCGACAAGAATGTAATTAATGGCGTCACCTATTATTATTCGGTAACGGCTTATGATTCCGGCTATGCATCCAAAGGAATCCATCCGGTAGAATCGGGTCGTTTTGATGGCCAAAACCTGGTAGCGGTTATGCCGTCTCCAAGGGTTCCCGGATATGAAACCGCCCAAAGCCTGGTCAATCATACCGCAGGGCTTTCAACCGCATCGATTGATGTGAAAGTTTTGGACCCAACCCTTGTTACAGGCGATCTGTATGAAATTTCTTTTGAAGATTCCTCAACAGGAAAAATAGTTGCAAATATTTTTAATACCGAAACAGGTGATACAGTTGTAAGACAGCAAGATGAGCTAAGTGGCTTTCCTTTTATTTTTGATGGGCTGATTACTTCTATCACTAATGAACCGGTTGTTACAATAATCGATTCTCTGAGCGGATGGACTGAAGAAAGCAAGAGTACCCTTCAGACTACAATTAGCTTATTTCCACAAAATGGTTTCCGTTTACCAAGAGATATAGAAATACGGTTTTTCGATACCTTTGTGGATACTTCAATTGGAGTATCCGCGGTTATAGTCGCGATACCCGTAAAATTTGAAATATGGAATGTAAACGACAATGAAAAGCTCGATATTATATTGTTTAGTAGCAATAAAGACACCATTGATGCAGAGGATCGCATTGTAGCAATTATCCATAAGAACAACATTCCGACAGGAACCTGGGAAGTTAAGTTTTCGGATCCTAATTCGGGCGCTATAATTGGCCCATCTGCCGGGGACGTAATCAAAATTACAATTGCTAAACCCTTTGAGCTAATCGATAAATATGAGATAGAAACCCTTCAAACAGCTGTAGCGGATGTAAGCACCAAAATAGATTTTATGGCTGATATAGCGGTGGTACCAAATCCTTATGTGGTTTCATCAAGCTATGAGACCCCGCCCGCTTCAGTTTTTAGTGTTGGCAGAGGTGAGCGGCGTGTCCTTTTTATGAATATTCCACCAAAATGTACAATACGAATTTATACCATAAATGGTGAATTGCTTAGGACCATTGAACATAATGGGCCATTAGAAAATGGAATGGAACCTTGGGACCTGCTTACAGATGAGGGCTTAGATATCTCTTACGGGATATATATTTATCATGTTGATGCCGGCCAATATGGAAAGAAAATCGGTAAATTTGCAATTATTAAATAGAGGGAATGATGTCATGAAAAAGATAATGAAAACGTTGATACTTCTCCTTATCGCCATCGGCCTTAGCAATGCCGGGGATATAACAAAAAAAGGTACAAATGCCGCCCAGTTTTTAAAGATCGGCGTGGGTGCACGTGCATCGGCAATGGGTGAAAGTTACGTTGCCGAAGCCAATGATGCATCAGCCCTATTCTGGAACCCGGCCGGGCTAGCAAAGGTTCAGTCAAACGAAGTGATGTTTGTGCGGACAGATTGGATTGCTGGCCTTACCTACGATTTTGCAGCTGTAGTTATGCCGTTTGCCGGTATTGGCACATTTGGGCTGTATTATCAGGGGCTAAATATGGATGATATGGAAGTTAGGACGGAATACAAACCGGAGGGTACCGGGGAGTTTTTTACCGTCTCTAGTTTTGCGCTGGGCTTAAGTTACGCGAAAAACATGACAGAAAAATTTGCCTTCGGAATAGGTTTTAAGTTTATACAAGAAACAATATGGCACGAATCGGCTTCTGCGATGGCCATAGATATTGGCATTACATACGATACTGTTATCGAGGATTTAAGGCTTGGCATGGCCATTGCAAATTATGGCGGTAAAATGCAGTTGGTTGGCAAAGATTTGCTAACTTTTAATGATATTGACCCAAACCTTGATGGTAATAATGAAAATGTAATTGCCCGGTTGAATACCGAAAAATATGATATTCCGATCTCTTTCAGAGTCGGTTTCGCCTATGATCCAATCAAAACAGATTTTCACAGGGTAACTGTCACGCTTGATGGCGTTACGCCAAATGATTATAATGAATATCTAAATGTGGGTTTTGAATATGGGTTCAGGGAAATGGTTTTTTTAAGATCAGGCTACAAGGGGATTGGTATTGTTGATTCCGAGGTTGGTTTTTCTGCTGGTGGCGGCCTTAATTATTCACTGGATAAAAGTATGGCGCTTGTCCTTGATTATGCCTATGTGAATTTTGGCCGATTCAACAATGTCCAGCGCTTTTCAATAAAATTAGTTTTTTAAGGGCTGCCTCTGTGTAAATATTGGTAGTGTTTGTTTACACAACAATTAACCAAATTTCATAGTTAAAATGTTTTTTTAATTTCTATTTGAAAAACCCCGTCCAGTATTTTGGGGTTTTATCTAAGAGACAGAAAATCCAGCAACTTAGGCTGTTGTGTTGCAGATTTTAATATATATATGCTCTCCAGGTGGTTGGGCGATTAATAATAAGAATCTGTTGAAGCCGAATAACAACTATTCCGTCATACCCGTACCCGTGAGTCCTTTGGACGGTGGTAAAAAAGAAAATACATCCCAACAAATCGTTTCAAGCGTTTTAATAAACCCTTCTTTGACAAATAGGGTTTCGTTTTGAAAAGCTAAGAAAATATTCTCTTATTTATATCAATTAAAATTAAATTCAGTTTGTTAATTTGTCTCTATGAATAAAAAAAGGCGTCTCCTCAATAAAAGGGACGCCTTTTTTAGTTTAACTTTTAATTAAGAAATTAAAAGGAGTTACCAACTTTACTTGATCAAAGTCATACGTCTTGATTTGGTAAAGTTACCGTATTTCAATTCATAAATATACATACCTGTTGCAACTTTAACACCGGCATCATTTGTGCCATTCCATTGCTTGGTATAGTTACCCTGTAAAAGGGTTTCGTTGTTGATAAGCGATTTAACCTTTTGTCCAACACTATTATAAATCGTTAAGCTGATCTTTTTCTTGATTGGTAAGAAGAACTCAATGTTAGTGCTTGGGTTAAATGGGTTTGGATAATTTTGCTTTAACTTATAATCATTTGGAGTAATGACAGTAAGTTTTTTGTTTTGCAGGCCAACCTGATAAGAAGACTCTAACATACGAAGAGAAATTCTGTTAGGCTCTACAATTTTGGTATCAACAGTGTCATAGATGGAACGGGCAAACTCTAAAGTATCAATTTGCATAGAATCTGTATTCGCATACATGGTATCGATTACTGTCCAGGCGGTATCTTTTATCCAAGTATAATTATGGAGTTCAATGCTATCGCCCCATGCTTGTGTTGGCATAAGAATATCTTCGAAACCATCGCCATCAAAATCGGTGTAGTTTGCAAAAATTTTCATAGCTATTGTGCCCTCACTGTCAGCTTGTAAAACAGTGTCAGAAACAATAACACCAGCAGAGTCGGTTGTTGTTATTGAGCTATAAATCTGAGAATCAAGGTCCAAACCATCATAAAGTGTTTGATGGGTCCAGTTTGCAGGATCTGTTTTCTCGCCACCCTGAAATTCTGATGTCATGATATAGTTACCATGGCGCGCAGCAAAATAAAGGTTTGGTTTACCGTTTTGATCCCAATCCCCAACACCTGCAAGGCCAAAGAAATCGAAACGATCATCATTTTCCGGTACAACATCAAGCATATACGCATTGGTACTGTCTACATGTGTTAAGTCGCCATCATCATAATGAACCATTAAAATAAGTCCATTTACGCTATACATTGGGAAATATACTTCTTCTTTGCCATCGCCATCGATATCTATGGCACGGCCACCGCCTAAAGAAACACAATCGTCAGGGTAATTGCCATAAACATAGTTGTTGCCGCCGGTCGTATCTGCTAAAGCATATGTATTCGGGGCTGTTGAACGAACAGGCGTATGATGCGCATAATTCCAGTTATGGAAAACCATGTCTTTAACGCCATTGCCATCCAAGTCGGCAGCAACTACGGCATAAGGTGTCCCGCCGCCATAATTTGCATATTCACCAGAGTTTTTGTAATACATTGCCTCGCGGTTTACAACAGAAAAACCTTCATCACCTGTTGAGTAAGTACCGTAAATGCTAAAAACATAATAACGGTCAAAATTACTGCCTGTAGAATTATTGGCAAACATCAACTCGTTTTCGCCATCATTATCAACATCGGCAATATCTAAAAACTCTACTGAGTGATAACTTGTTAAAGAATCTTGTGTGGGGTAGAGAGGGCTGGCAATAATTTTTGCTGGTGCATCACCAAAGTTCCAGCTACCGGCAACACCGTCCCACTCAAAAATAACAATCCCGTTTTGATTAAAAGGTGCGATTAATTCAATAATACCATCATTATCTAAATCGCCCCATTTAACGTAACGTGGACGGCTACTTCCGCCAAGGCTATCGAATGCAGGACTTGTCCATACAAGCTCCATTGCATCATCACCAGTATTTTTAAAAACGTGAATAAAGCCATTCTCATAGTAGTTTGTAACAGCAAGTCCGGCAACACCATCGCCAAACGGGTTTTGGCTTAGATCCATGCCCCGGATACTACTCAGGCCGTTAAGTACAGAATCCTGGTCAATTGTAGGAAATTGATAACCTGTTTTATAGCTTACAGTTTGTGCCTGAAGCATAACTGCTAAGCCAAGAAAAAGGCTAACAAATAAAAGCGTAAGTTTTCTCATAAAAGAAACCTCCGTATTAAATAAATAATGAGTTAATTAAGAAAGTGAACTAATTGACCAAACTACACACTGATATTCCTTAAAAGCAAGTCTTTTTTGAAAATTACATTTGTGTTTTAAATTAAAAAGTTTTTTAATATATTAGGATAATTAGTTCACATCTCAAACTAACATCAATTTGCATTTGGAGTCGACAAACATGAAACGTTGTCTTGTTATTCTATTTTTAGTTTTTCTACAAGCCACTTACCTTCTTGCGGGTAATACCGGGAAAATATTAGGCCAGATTGTAGATAGTAATTCTGGTGAGCCGCTTATTGGTGTTAATATCGTATTGGTTGATCAGTACTTGGGTGCATCTTCAGATGAAAGTGGAGAGTATTTTATTTTAAATATTCCGCCAGGCCAATACTCTGTAGAGTGTAGTTATATTGGTTACAGCACGGTATTAATCAAAAATGTACAGATCCAATCGGATCAATCTACTGTTTTAGATTTTAAATTAAGCGAACAAATTGTTGAACTTGATCAAAAAATTGTTGTTATTGCCGATCGGCCACTGGTTCAAAAAGATTTAACTTCCTCAAAAAAAGTTACTACCACAGAAGAAATAAAAACCCTACCTGTTGAAACGTATGCAGGAATTATGTTAACACAGGCAGGGGTTTCCCAAGGCGCAGATGGCGCGTTGCACATTCGTGGAGGGAGGTCGACAGAAATATCATATTTGGTTGATGGTGTGTCCGTTGCCAATCCTTTTAGTACAAACGGCCTGGCAACAAGTGTGTCAACTAATGCCATCCAAGAAATGACGGTTGTGAGCGGCGCCTTTAATGCGGAATATGGTAATGCCATGAGCGGCGTTGTAAATTTTACCACCAAAGACGGCAGCCGCGACTTTAAATCATATTTTAGTTTTTATGCCGGTGACTATGTAAGTGGCAATAAAAAAATATATACAAATATTGATGATTATAACCCTGTTTCAAATTCAGTTATGGAAGGCTCACTTTCCGGGCCACTATCTTTTATTGGTGGAAATAACACCTTTTTTCTCTCCGCGCGGTTTAATAACTCGGAAGGTTATTTATATGGAATACGGGAGCACCTTCCCTCAGACTCAGCAAACTTTGAACCTAAAAGACATGTACGGGAAGAAAAAGATGAAGATAAGATTGTTACTATAACCACATTCACGGATGATTGGTACATTGAAAACAATGGTGATGGCAAAATTGTCCCGATGAACCCAAGTGAAAGTGTAAACCTCCTTGGAAAGTGAAATTTCAATTAGCTCCGGGTATTACACTTAGAGTGCAAAGTTTATTTAACAGCTCCGAACGGAAGAGTTATGTACATGCTTATAAGTACAATCCGGACGGTACTTATAATTATTTTACAACAAGTACAAACAGTTCTTTACAACTAACACATACCTTAAATAACAGTACTTTTTATGATTTAAAGTTAGCTTTAAATACACGAAATTATGATCAATATGTGCATAAAAACTTAGAAGACTATGAGCCTACAAATTTAATCCAGGGTGATCCCGGTGGCGCAACATTTAATTTTGGGGAAGAACAAATGGGCCAGGTTTTTGAAGACTCAAAAACCTTCCTTGGTAAATTTGACCTTACCAGCCAGGTAAATAAAAGGAATTTAGTGAAAGCCGGTTTGGAAGCACGTTTGCATGTTTTGGAGCGCGAAAATTTTACGGTTGGTTATGACCGCAACGTTTTCCGAACACCAACAAAAGTATATGGTGGCAAATATATCCGTTACCCACGGCAACTTTCAGCATATCTCCAGGATAAACTTGAATATGACGACATGATCATTAACCTTGGTTTACGTTATGATTATTTTAATAGCGATGCGCCGTATGCAATAGATGAACTACAGCCCGATGGAGAAAGAAAACTTGCTGATGCAAAACATATGGTGGCACCACGTCTGGGTATTTCATTTCCCATAACTTCCCAGGGGATTATCCATCTTTCTTACGGGCATTTTTTCCAGATGCCTTCTTTGAGGAACCTTTATTTAAACCCAAACTTCTTATTGCCCGCAAGTGGAACACCTCTTTTTGGTAATGCCAACCTTAATCCGGAAAAAACAATCAGCTATGAAATCGGGCTGCAGCAGCAGTTCACAAGCTCGATTGCCATTGATATCACAGGCTTTTATAAAGATATCAGGGATTTGCTGGCATGGCAAACGGTTACGTTCGATCGTCTCGATGGAGACAGACAAAACTACCGTGTCCGAAGAAACCAAGATTATGGAAATGTAAAAGGTGTAACGATAACTCTTGAAAAAAGGGCGATGGCCGGTGAGCCTGTTGCAGCAAAAATTGATTACACTTTTCAGGTAGCCGAAGGCAACGATAACGATCCCTCAGCCTTTTTCTATAACTCGCTATCCAAACAAGAAAATATCAAAGAAATAATTCCGCTGGACTGGGACCAAACCCACAACTTATCTGTATCCGTTACCTGGTTTCCTGTCGACATGCTTACGGTAAGTATGATTGGAAAGATTTCTGCAGGTTATCCTTATACACCCCAACTTTTTGGTTCTAATTACGACACACGACCAAACTCAGATAGAAAACCAACACAAAAAGGTATTGATTTAAGAGCGAGTTATAATTTCAACTTAGTGGGTTATAGTTACCAGGCATTTGTAAAAGTCTATAACTTATTTGATAATTTAAATGAGCGATTTGTTTTTAACGATACAGGCCGGGCCTCTTATACTTATGCAAACCGAAGTGTTGACGAGCCGGAGTCTTTTGTAAAACATTATGGCGAAGAAGGTGTGCATACTTATGATGAGTATAATGTACGCCCGCAATACTATCGCGCCCCGCGTGAAATTCGTTTTGGTGTAAGTGTAGATTTTTAGTTGTCTTGAAACTATTCGAATTGAAAAGTATTTCCCTTTACGGAGAAATTAGTTTAGCTAAATAGGATTTAGGCTATCAATAATTATTAACAAAATTTTGAACAACCCTGTTTATCAGGTCAATTTATAAAATGTGGAGTTTTAATAACTATGTGGAAAATAACTTGTGGATTAATTATTCTGCTTCTTCCATTTACCGCCTTTTCGCAAACAAAGCTTGATAGTTTGTACGTAAAAGGTATGCAAAAAACTTGGAGCCAGGGCCAGATAAATGATTATTTAGCTTGGGAATCGGCACAATTTGCTACCGCAAGTGGTGGCGCGCTAAGGCAAAGCGCCATTATGAATGGTAATAAAATCACCACAGAAATTTGGAACTTTGGCTCTATTTCCAGTCCGGGAAACCGAATTACCGATATTGTTTGGGAAGGGCTTGGTTATGGGTACGAGTTCGGGCCATTTGTAGCCTCAGAGGTAGTCGTCCCTAAAGGAAGCCACGAAGATGCATTGATAAAACGCGATCAATTTGGTCGTCCCGTTTTGGATAAAAATGGTGATACGCTTTATGTGGCACATGTTATTTCGGACGGTTTAAAATCGAACGGCGGTGAAGTTTCTGCGGATTTTCTTACACGTTGGGGATGGCAGCCGCTGGTACAGAGCGATGATGGCCAAAACCAATATCTGACGTTAGAGTCTAAATATATGCCCACCAGTGATGATGTTGACCGCGATGGCGATGGCAAGCCCGATAGCTGGCCGGATGACTGGTTTGATGAAAATTTGCGGCGGTATGTTTGGCCGGGCGCGCTTGGCCTTGGCGCTACAAATGCCGATAAAGAAACCTTTTTTGTAATGGACGACCGTGACAACCTGGAATTTAGCTATTTCCCTTATATTGGTGATTCACTTCGCCGCGGGCTTGGCCTTGAAGTTGAATCACGTTATTATCAATGGTCGAATGCCGAAGCTGAAGACGCCCTCTTTCTGATCTATAAAATCCGTAACAAAGGAAATTTTGATCTGGAAAAAGTTATATTTGGTATGTGGGGCGATCCGCATATTGGCGGGCCCGATGACTGGCGTGACGATTGGGCCAACTTTGATACCGAACTGGAAATGACTTTTGCCTGGGACGACGACGGTTTTAGCTTAAACGACGCTAACATAATTCCCGGTTATCTTGGTTACAAATTTCTTGAAAGTCCCGGTGTTTCAACGGATGGCATTGATAACGATAATGATGGTCTTATCGATGAAAGCTGGACCGATGGGATTGACAATGATGGTGACTGGAACCCTGGAACCGATGATGTTGGTGTGGATGGCATTGCAAACACAGGTGATTTTGGTGAAAAAGATGGCGAGCCAACCGCGGGCGATCCTTTCGATATAACCAAGCCTGGTGAACCCAATTTTGAATTTACTGATATTGATGAGTCGGACATGTTGGGGCTCACAAGCTTTGCCCAGCCGCTATTTTCAAGCCTGAGAATTAATGATGATGAAAAAATGTGGACCGAATATCTTCAACCGGGGATTTTCGATACGACCGAAATCCAGGGTGATTATGTCTTTTTATATGGTTCCGGAAAATTTACTTTAAAGTCGATCTTCAATGCCAGCAGCAACGAGATCAGCGAAGCGATTAAGCGGTTTTCAATTGCGTTGATAGTCGCTGCGGACAGAAATGACCTCATTTTAAATGCCAACGCAGTACAAAGGATTTACAACTCAGGCTATCAGTTTGCAAAACCACCGGCAAAACCAAATGTTACCATGGTGCCGGGTGATAAAAAAGTAACTTTATATTGGGATGATATCGCTGAAGGATCGGTTGACCCAATCTCGAAAGAGCAGGATTTTGAAGGTTATGTAATCTACCGTAGTACGGACCCTAAATTTCTTGACCAGCAAACAATTACTGATGCCAACGGCAATTCTTTTTTATTTGAACCCTTAAAAACAGAAAGAGGGGCCAACGCCAAGTTTGATCTTATAAATGGAATTACCGGGCCTGCAAAAACACCATATACAGACCGCGGCGTTTCATATTATTTAGGTGATGATGTTGGGATACGCCATGTTTATGTGGATTCCAACAACGTAATAAATGGCCAAACTTATTTTTATGCTGTTGTCTCCTACGACAGGGGAAGTGATTCTTTACGCATTGCCCCTTCTGAGTGTTCAAAAATTGTATCCTTTAACCCGGTTACAAATGAATTTGCTTTTGATGTAAATACGGGACAGGTAATTCCCCGATCCCGGGTTTCCGGTTATGAAAAGCCATTTGTAGTGGACTCAAAAAACAACAGTGGTATAGTGCGCGAGGAAGGTTTCTCTACCGGCAACTTTTCTATAGATATTATTGATGAACGAAAAGTGGAAGCGGACAACACCTTTTTTATCGAATTTTCTGATACTGCCGGTGTGACCGAATTTTCTGTTTTAGATACAAAAGAAAAATCACAAACGTTCACTTCCTTTTATGAAAATTCTGTGCCACTTAAATATCCCTATTTGAGGAACATAACTGTTTCTACACAAGATGGTGGTAGGCAATTTATTGAAGGGTTGGATTTTGAGGTCGACTCGGTTGGCGGTTCCATAAAAGTGTATGATCCAGCTGTTCATCTCGAGGCAGGGATGCAGGATGATCAGGACTATCTCGTCCGCTATATAAATTATCCTGTTTACCGAAGTACAAAAATTGATTCGGAATTGAGCAACCCAATTTTTGATGGGCTTCGGCTGGTAGTAAAATAATCAGGTTTTCAATTAAATAATAAATTGACAGGTTGGTCCACATCCAGCCGCAGCGATTTAGAATATCGGGTAATCCGCACTGAACAATATGCTTTCGATCCATTTGATTATGAGTTCCAGTTTTCTGATGACATTGTTGACACTTCTATTACACAGGTAGGATTAAATTTTAAAGTTTTGGATGTTGTACACAATGAATTTATGGTTGTGGCCGTAACTGAAGCCTCGGCTACCCGTAATGGAACGTGGGATTTTGGAGAAGCTATTTTTATATTAAGAGGTGGTTCCTCAGCTAAAAACATTGTTTGGCAGGTGCAGTTTTCCACAAGTGATACTTCAGCTAATGTTGCATTACCCGGCCCCAATGATGTTTTCTATTTAGGGACGGATAAACCTTTTGCAAACGGCGACCGCTTCTCTTTTAAAACCAAGGAAGCTGTTGTAAATGTCGAAACGGCAAAAAATGACCTCGACCGGATTAGTGTTGTTCCGAACCCTTATGTGGCAACCAATGTGCTTGAGCCAACAAATACGATTGACAGGGCAGAACGCGGATACAGGCGGTTGTACTTTAATCACTTACCAGCAAAATGTACCATCCGGATTTATACAACGGCCGGTGAACTGGTGAAAAAAATAGAGCATGACTCAACTCTGGATGATGGTAAAGAATTTTGGAATTTATTAACAAAAGATAATATGGAAGTAGCTTACGGGCTTTATTTTTTCCATATCGATGCACCTGGCATTGGTAAAAAAATCGGCAAGTTTGCAATAATTAAATAATCCTAAAAGTAGATTGTTTACAATATTTTTGGAGTTTTACAAATGAAATTAAAATTAACAGGAACTGTTCTAATATTTTTATTAATTATTTAGGCTCCGCTTTATGCCCAAAGGCTCTCTTCCTCATCCATTTCAAAAGTCGGAACAACGGTGGCCCAGTTTTTAAAAATTGATGTAAGTGCCCGGTCTATTGGCATGGGCGGCTCATTTGTTGCTGTGGCCAACGATGCAAGTGCAATCTACTTAAACCCTGCCGGTCTTGCACAGGTTAGCGGGTATCAGGCTATGTTTACACATACTGAGTGGATTGCAGGAACACAATATGATTTTGGGGCCATTACTTTAAACCTGGCCGATGATGGCGCGGTTGGATTAATGATTTCGTCTTTTTCTTCGGGCGATATGGCTGTAACAACTGCCGAGTCTCCTGATGGGACGGGCTAACTTTTTGATGTTCAGGACTTACTGATTGGGTTATCATACTCACGCAACCTGACCGACAACTTTTCGATTGGTTTTACAGGCAAGTTTATTTATCAAAGAATATGGCATTCAGATGCTTCAACATTTGCCCTTGATGTGGGTACATTGTTTACAACGCCTTTTTGGGGCGTGGTTTTGGGAACAAGTATCCGAAATTTTGGTGCAAAAATGCAACTGAACGGCCGGGATATAAAATTTTCAACAGATCCGGATAGCCGAAATACCGGTAATGTTAATGTTGTTAATGCACAATATGAAATGTTAAAATACCCATTGCCATTATATTTTCAGGTTGGGATTTCAAAATCTTTGCACTTTGGATAACAAAATCGTTTAACCCTTGCCCTTGATGCAGTAACTCCCAATGATAATTTTGAAGCGGTAAATACCGGGTTTGAGTATGGCTGGAACGAAATGGTGTTTTTTCGTGGTGGTTATAAATCATTATTTCAAGATCAGACTGAAGAAGGTTTAACCGGTGGTATCGGCTTTAATTTAAGGCTTGAGGGTACAATGAAAATCCAGGTCGACTATGCGTATGCCGATTTTGGGCGTTTGGACAACTCGCAGAGATTTACAATAATGCTAAAATTTTAGGAATTGAATTATGTTGAAGAAATGTTTTGTTTCACTATCTGTAATTATGGTTTTTCCTTTATTTATCCAGGCTCAGATTTTTGAAGATATAAAGCTACAAATCAATACAGGCACATCAATTCCGTTAACAGCGACCCACTTTGAAGAATATTGGAACCCGGGTTTACAACTGGGTGGCGGGTTGGAATTTAAAATTAATGATATGGTCATTATTCAATGGGATGCTACTTTTAATACGTTTATATTTAAACAGGAAAGCTGGCGGGATAAGTTTATTAAAAACCTGCTCCCTCCGGATATAGAACCCAATGAATTTATTGTGACAGGTGGCAACCGTTATATTATAGAGACCTCTATTGGTACTAAAATAATTCCGGTAAAAAACGAGCATGTCAATCCTTATATTTCTGTGGGTGTTGGCCTGCTAAACATGAGTACGGATGAAATAATTATGGGAACAAGTGGGCCTAGGTTTACTACCGAAACAGTTCCTTTCTATTCCGTTGGTGTTGGTTCGGAATTTTCTTTTTGGGACGGTTTTAGCCTGTTTGGCCAGGCAACTTATAAATATGCTTTTACAAAAGACGAAAACAACTTTAACCTCCCTTTGGATTTTTCAGATACTTTTGTTACCCAGGAGACAAGCTTAATTGCTCTGGAAGTTGGGATTATTTTCGATTTAAAAAAGTAAATGAATATAAAATATTTTTTCTACTTTCTCATTTTTACCCTTCTATGCTGTAGGCAACCAAATCAACAAGAAAACTTGGTTGCCATAGTGGGAGATCGCGAGATCTCTATTTCTGAATTTAAAGACCGCCTCAACTTTAATCCTGTTATCGATAAACTTTCTGCGCAGAAATATAAAGAAAAAATACTGAGCTCAATAATTGCCGAGGCACTTTTAAGCCGTCTGCAAAAAATTGATCAACCTGAAATAGTTTCATTAATGTCCGAACAAAAACATCGTGAAGCTGTAATTGAAAATTTGTGGGAAGAAGTTGTTTTTAAAGATATTGTTGTAAATGATTCTCTTTTGTGGGGGTTTTACAAAAAAACAAATAAAGTGCGAGAGATTGACTTTGCAGTATTTAATGATTCCCTGATGGCAAAAAGTTTTAAATCTGCCTGGCAAGAAAATAATCCTCAGGTAGAAAAAATAATTCGGAAAGACACAATTAGCTTTACGGGAAATATTGCAATCTTAGAGAATAATGTTTTTAATACCAACTTGTTAAACATTACAGGGCCAATAAAAATCGGAAGAAAATTTTTTGTTTATAAACCACTTAAAGAATGGAAAAAAGGTGTACTAAACAAGGAGTTTTTTTTGGAAAACATTAAATCCATAAAAAAACAGTATTTAAAATATTCAAAACAAAAACACTTTAACGATTATGTTAAGAAATCATTTAAGAAGCAAAACTATGTACTTAATAAAGGTGTGTTTAAAGAGTTTACCCAATACTTAGAAAAACAGGTAATGGGAAAACCGGGCTTAACCGTTTCAAATAAAGAGTTGATGGTGTTGACAAATGGTGACGAAATAAATAAACTGGCAAAAAAACAAATCGTCCGTTTTGCCAATAAACAAAACTGGTTTGTAACTGATTTGTTAAAACGGCTTGCCACAGCACCTTATCCCTTAAATTATTCTTCGAACGATGCTTTTCGTTACAGCATGATTAGAGCAACCAAGCGGATTTTGGACGATGAACTACTTTATTATAAAGGATTAGAGAACGGTTTAGATAAAAATTTATATGTTAAGCGGCAATCAGATATGTGGAAAGATTTTTATAGAGCACAATTTAACGGTGTAGAACTACAAACAGTAAAAACATTAAAAAAGACATTAGATAGTTTACAAAATGTGGTTCCAATAAAAATATACCAGGAAACATTAGATACATTGACTTTTAAAAAATCGGATATGATGGTTTTAAAAACACACTTTCCCGGGCAAACAATCGTCCCCAGGCAAAGCCCTTGGAAAATAAATCTATCAAAAGTCAAAAAATAATTCGATCAATGTAAAGTACCCTGCTATAAAATTTGTTTTATCCTTATTTGTATTGGTATATTAAGTGACAATCCAAAAGAAATGATGGCACAATAAATACTTAAAAAATTAAAAACGGTTCAAAAAAATTTGTTAACTCGTTTGAATGTATTATATTTACCCAAGTTTGTTCACCTGCTGCACTAACCAAAAATTCAAAAAGACAGTTATTTATAAGTTGGAGTATTTTTAAATGAAAAAATTATTCATCTTTGTACTGCTCGTTCTATTTACCTCCATCCAACTTTACGCTGGTACAACAGGGAAAATTGCCGGTGTTATAAAAGATTCTCAGACCGGAGAGGTTTTACCTGGTGTCAATGTCTATATAGAAAATGCTCCTTTGGGCGCAGCGACCGATATTGACGGCTATTATGCAATCTTAAATATCCCTCCCGGAAAATATAAATTAATAGCATCTTATGTTGGCTATAAAGACCATATTATTACGAATGTTGAAATTAATATTGACCTCACTACAGAGATTAACATTAACCTTGACAGTGATGTGTTAGAAACATACGCAGTCGTTGTAATTGCCGAGCGCCCTATTATTCAGAAAGATGTTGCGGGAAGTAAAGCCATAATTACTGCGGAAGTTATCGATGCCTTACCTGTTTCCAGCGTTACGGATGTTATCGGTTTACAAGCCGGTGTGACCTCTACGCTTGGTATCCGGGGTAGTGGTTCCGACCAGGTTGCTTTTATGGTGGATGGTATTTTACTAAGGGACGGCCGGAACAACTCACCAATTTCAAACATTCCGATGAGTGCAGTTACGGAAGTATCGGTTCAAGCCGGCGGCGCGGATGCGCAATATCATAATGTTCGCTCGGGTATCGTAAATGTTGTTACGAAAGAGGGGCAGCCCGATCGTTACGAGGCTACATTATTTATGCGAACAAGCCCTGTGCAACAAAAGAACTTTAGTGGTTCACCTTATGATGTCAATTCTTATTTTAACCGCCCTTACTTAGACCCGGACGTTGCTTTTGTTGGTACAGAAAACGGTCCGTGGAGTTTTTATGAGCAACAACAATATATCAGGTTTGACGGCTGGAACGTTATTGCCGAACGCACACTTGCAGATGACGACCCAACAAATGATTTAACACCGGAAGCAGCTCAACGTATTTTTCAGTGGCAGCACAGACGTCAAGGCCAAATCAAGGAGAACGACTATAATGTCGATTTTGGATTTGGAGGGCCGGTACCATTTCTCAGTAAAAAACTGGGGAATTTACGTTTTTATGCATCATATAGAAAAGAACGGAACCAGTATTTAATGTCCCTCGCTACAGATGGGCGTATTGATGACGCGTATATGTTAAAAGTAACATCAGATATATCAAATAAAATGAAATTCACTGTGCAGGGAATATTTAATGAAACTTTCGCTACATCCGGTTTACGCTCCGGCGGAACAAGTATTGTAACCTCAACAACGGGTGTTGCCAGTTTACTTAACAGAACAGGACATACAGGTAGGTGGCGGATTTGGACACCGGGTTATCTCTCTCGCACACGCAGGACAAATTCTACTGTGTCCGCAAAGTTTACACATGTACTTGGGTCTAAATCTTTTTATGATATACAATTGAAGCGGTTGAACACAAAATATGTAACGGGACCTGGCCGTAACCGTGACACAGAAACGTTGACCGAAATTTTCCCGGGCTATTTTGTGGATGAAGCACCTTTTGGGCACGAGGATGATCCTGTTTTTGGTATTGATGGTCTTGGCATGGGTGGTTCAATTGGAAACTCGCGTGACTCAACTGAAATTACGACTTACTCATTAAAGGGTGATTATACGAACCAGTTTAATCGCAACAATGAAATTAAAATGGGCTTTGATATTACTTATAATGACTATAGCATGAACTTTGGAAGTGTAAACAAAGCTTTGCCAGATGGCAACTTCAGATCAAAGTTTACACAAAACCCTATAGAGTTATCTGCATATATGCAAGATAAGTTGGAGTTTGAAGGCTTTATTACAACGGCCGGTTTAATTTTTGACTATTATGATCCCAATGATAAATGGTATGATGTGGATCCATTTGACCCAATTTTCTTTACAGATAACTATAATCCGGATGAGCAGGCAAAGTTTAGAAGTAAACAGGCGGCAGCCCGCTTTACAGTAAGCCCACGTTTATCGATTTCACACCCGATTTCAGAAACAGCAAAGCTGTATTTTAACTATGGCCATTACCGCCAGGTTGCCACAGCAGAAGGTCTGTTTCGTGAAGAGCGTAGCGCCACTGAAAAGTTGAGAAGGATCGGTGATCCGACAATCCGTCTGGCAAAAACAATTTCGTACGAGCTGGGCTATGACCATGCCCTCTCCAATGAATACTTGTTCCATCTGGCTGCATATTATAAAGATGTTACAAACCAGCAAGACTGGACACGGTATATTGGTACAGGGGCATCGGGAAGTGTAGTTTACCAGCAACTTACAAATAAAAGTTATGAAGATATTCGTGGCTTTGAAGCAGATATTACAAAAAGAACTGGACGTTGGGTTACCGGTATGATTAACTATGAATATCGCGTAAGCACAGCCGGCTTTTTTGATGTAAAAGCAATTTATTTAAATCCGGCCGATCAAAGAGACTATGATCGAAGAAACCCGCCCTCCCAGTTTAAACCACTCCCCAGGCCGCGTGCTAAAAGTACAATTGATTTTCATACACCTGTGGATTTTGGACCCAGGTTTCTAGATCAGAACTTGCTGGCAGATTGGCATTTCAATTTCTTGAGTCGCTGGACTTCTGGTTCTTATTTTACATGGAACCCATTTGGTAAAAATGGTATCGTTTCCAACCTTCAATGGAAAGATTATATAAATGTAGATCTAAAAATATCTAAGACCATTAATTTAGGCTATGTTGATGTTAAACTTTTTGCGGATATTTTAAACCTCTCAAATACAAAGAATTTTTCAACGGTATCCTTTTCCGATAAGTTCGATTATGAAAGATATATTTATTCTCTCCACTTACCTGATTCTAAAACATCTCCCTTGGGATATGAGGGTATTCCGGGTAGTGACGAGCCTGGTGATGTGCGTAAAAAAGGTGTTGCCTATGTACCAATGGAGTGGTCAGCCAACGGAACAAGTGCTGCGAATTGGAACCGGGACGCAGTTTACTATACAGCCGATACAGGCGAGTATTTAGAATATAATACTTCGGATTCGGAGTGGACTCAAGTAAGCCCTTCCAGGTTAAAAAAAATTAAGAGGGACAAAGCATACATAGATATGCCAAACCATTCATATTTTACGTTTTTAAATCCGAGACAGATATTTTTTGGTGTAAATCTTTCATATAAGTTTTAAAATCAGGACATGTCAATGAAATACATATTATTAGGATTGGTTCTCTTATTTTCAACTACCTTTGCAGAAGAAACAAAGTGGATCGCCATAGGAAACTTACAAAACTGGTATTCTAATACTGGTGCAGAAAGGGAAGTTGGGCGGCGCGGTTTAACTTCTGATCAGCAAGACGGTTTACGTTGGCCGGCTTTATACAATTTTCAGGATACGCAGGCTGCCAAAGCCCTTTGGATAGGCACTACAAATTATAATGACCCGCTTGCAGCCGGGAAAAATTTTGCCTTTAAAGTGGTACATAACGGTCCGCGTGTTTTAAATGAGCAAAGTGAGTTTATGCCAGTAGAGTTCAAATATTACGGCAAATTTGAGCATCCAAATGTTACAGTGGATGGGGTTCCGGCTTCGAACATTATTGCAGACGATCTTGTGGATGAAATAGATGAAAATTTAGTTTCTGACCGGATGTTGTATGCGCGGGTAAATACGGGGATTGGTGTTACGTTGACCCGTAAGATATATGCTTTTAGTCAGCAGAACCACGACAATTATTTTATCTATGATTATGTTTTCAAAAATACGGGTATTATCGATAGAGAAGGCACCGTGGTCAACCAAACATTAACGGATGTGGTTTTTTATTTTCAATATCGTTATGCCCCAACCCGGGAAATTGGGCCGTATGGTTTTGGCTTTGCCCCACAATCAACATCCTGGGGGCACAGTACAATGAACGATGTGCGTGGTGAAGACCCTAATTCTTCTGATCCGTTTAGGGCAGAATTTTCCTGGTTAGGAAGACATTCTCAGGAAGCGGCTAATTTAATTGGTGGGCCAAATGCCGCTGGTAAAGGTTTGTTGGGGGCGGTACAGTTTGTAGGCACTGTTGTTTTGCATGCTGATACCTCACCGACCAATTCCGATGATGACCCAAACCAGCCTACAACAACTTATTATTTGGGTTCAGATGATGCTATTACCTCGGATAACGATCAATTTAATTCATCAAAAATGACGGATGAATATGCTGCAATGACGAGAGGGGATGCACCCATCCGGCATGCCGACGCTGTTGGCGATGGATTTGCCGATGTGTTTGGTGGCACGCCAGGCGGTTATTCGCACGCTCAGGGTTTTGGCCCATACACGATGGCTCCCGGTGATAGTATTCATATTGTTTTGGCAGAAGGTGTAAATGGCCTTCGTAGAGAGCTTGCCTATAGCATTGGAGCAGAGTGGTTAAATGGTGGAGCGTTTATTTTACCCGATGGTGGCACCGCTGCCAATGCAGATGCATTTAAAAATGCCTGGGTAATGACGGGACGCGATTCGTTATTTCAAACATTTGAAAGGGCGATTGCAACTTATCAAAATAATTTAGTTGTGCCTTCTCCCCCACCGGCGCCTAGTCAATTTGATGTAAACTCGGGTGGTGACAGGATTACATTAACATGGGCAAACAATGCAGAAAGCGCTCCAGGCTTTGTTGGGTACAAAGTTTATCGGGCAATTCAAAAGCCAGACACAACTTATGATCTGATTTTTTCTTGCGGACCGGGAACACCCAATCCGGAAATCGTAAACGAATATGAAGACCGTTCACCACAGCGTGGTTTTGAATATTACTATTATATTTCATCATTTGATGATGGTTCAACGAACGTGGCACATCCGGGTGTAGCACTTGAAAGCAGCAAGTTTTTTACTCTTACCAATGAGCCTGCATTTCTTAAAAGACCTCCGGGAAAATCATTATCTGAGATCCGTGTCGTTCCCAACCCATTTAATATTAGTGCCAGAGAAATTCAGTATGGCATAACCGGGGGAGCAAACAGTTTAAAGTTTTTTAACCTCCCGCCTACTTGCCGTATAAAAATTTATACAGAACGTGGTGACCTGGTTGAAACGATAGACCATTTGGATAAAAGCGGAGATGAAGAATGGAAGTCAGTAACGTCATCCCGCCAAACCGTTGTGAGCGGGCTTTATATTGCCTATATAGAAGTTTTGGATGATGACCGCGATGAAGAAACAGGTAAGCTGCGGTTTAAAAAAGGTGAATCCACTTTTGTAAAATTTATAATAATCAGATAGATATAAAAGAGGTAGGAAAATGCGAAGTATAATAGTAATTGTTGTTCTGGTTTTATCACTAATAAGCTGCAAGGAGTTTCAAACAGAAACCTTTACGGCTTCGGATAAAGATTTAAGTGCGAGAAATGCAATTGCTGACAGTGTTAGCATTGATTTTTCTACAGAACTGTTGACAACGTATGATCTAAGCTGGAAGAATAAAGGGCTCGATACAATCAGTGTCGCTTTATATGATTCTCTTCTGGCAAATGATATTGCCCTTTCAATCCTTGATACGGCATATACCGTTTCTGTTTCCTCAAAAAATGATACAAGCTATGCTATATTTTCCGGAACAGAATCTGACATAACAGTATACATTGGCGACTATATGGAACTAAGGCTTGTTGATCAGAATGGCGATACCCGGCTGCCGGACGATAAATCATGGGATTTAGCAGCTATTTATGAAAACTTAAATGGGGTTACATCTACAAGTTATGATATAAAATCCAGATATGTTTTTAAGGCTCTTCCACAAAAAACAATTTTTCAGTTTTTACGAAATGATCAGGTAGAAGTAGGTAAGTACAGTTTTAAATTAATTATAAATCAATAAAATTGTTATCTCTGCAAGCTTTAAAACGGCATTGCTTTGGAGGCAAATAGATATGAAGAAAAAGAGACAGATATTGTTTACATTTTTAATTATGCTTTTAACTGGTTCGGTTGTTCTTGGGCAGACAAAACTTGCGCAAACCGGATTTCAATTTCTCAGCGTTCAGACCGATGCGCGGGCCACAGCGATGGGAGAGGCGTATACAACCATCACTGGTTCATCTTCATCCCTTTTCTATAATCCGGCCGGTATGGCGGATGTTAAGGGAATGTTTGATGTGTCCCTGGCCTCGATGGAGTGGATTGCAAATATAAACTATAATGCGCTAAGCATGGCGTACAGTCCAGATAAGGGTCAGTATGGTGTTTTTGGCCTGAGCATAACGACTGTTGATTATGGCGATGATATTTATGGGACTCAGGTTTGGGGCAACAGTGACGGTTTTGTTGAGACCGGATTAATTGAGGCCAATGCTATTTCTATCGGTTTTGGATATGCACGAAGGCTTACGGAAAAATTTTCAGTTGGTGGGCAAATAAAATGGGTAAGCCAACATCTGGGCGAGAGTGTAATTCCGGGAAAAGGCGTAAAGAAAAACCTTGCTGGTGTATTGGCCTTTGATTTTGGTACAGTATTTAAAACAGGTTTTGAAAGTCTTGCTGTGGGAATGTCCGTAAGAAATTTTTCACAGGAAATTGAATATGAACAAGAAAGCCTTCAGCTTCCGTTAACATTTAAGATTGGTATTTCAGCAGATATTTTTGACTTTATTGACGATACGCCTGACGAGCATACTTTTTTGGTTTCCATTGATGCCGTTCACCCACGCTCTTTCAGTGAATATATTAATACAGGTTTTGAATATAGCATTAAAGACTTAGTTGCTTTGCGTCTTGGTTATATTTCTGCGCAAGATGAACAAGGGCTTTCGTATGGTGCAGGTGTACAATGGGTAGGAATTGGAATTGACTATTCTTATACACCCTTTGGTGTTTTTAACTCGGTTCAGCGATTTTCATTGTCTTACAGGTACTAGTTAATTAATAATATATAAGCTGATTCTAATGGTAAAGAGGAGAATCTAAAAATGCGTAATCTGATTTTATTTCTAACATTTCTAATACCTGTTTTATTTATAAGTTGTGAAGAAAAACAGCTAAATGAGGTTTGGCCACCCGTAAATTTTGCAGGTGCTCCACGTCCGGTTATTACAAAGGTATATCCTGATCCGGCAACAAGTGATAAAGACTCTGTTTCATTTGCAGGTGTTGGGATTATCTACATCGAAGGTGAGAATTTTTCTGATAAACCCATTGAAAATACAGTTCACTTTAATGGAAAACTAGGTGAAACACTGGAGTCTAACTCAACATTATTAAAAGTCCGAATTGCAAATGTTGTAGGTGACTCGATTGTGGTTAAACTTAATGTTACAGGTTCACTTTTATATGCAACATATAAAGAAAATGATTTGTATGGCCCGTTTAAGACTAAGAATGCAGCACGTAGTTATTTAGCAATTGATCAAAACACAGACATTTCTGGTTTGGCCGTTGACGAGAATGATAATGTGTATGTATTAACAACTCAAAAGAAAATATTAAAAATCAGCAATCCGGAAAGTGATGCTGTTGTATTTGCAGATGCAATTTTTATTGTTGCCCCAGGCATGCGCATGGGACCCGATTCCTTACTTTATATAACACGTGGAACAAAAAGTCTTTACACCGTTGGTGAAGGTGGTAAAACAGCCCGGTTAATTTCTTATAACAATAAGGTTGGCCCCATTGATTTTGATGCCAATAAAAATTTATTTGCTGGTGGAAAAGGTGAAACGATTGAAGTGCTAAAGGCTTCTGATGGAACTGATGAGACAGTTGCAGATTATACCGGTTATGAAATAACATCATTAAGGGTGTTTGATGGCTATGTTTATGTTTCGGGTAAGTACACAGGTGATGATAGTTTGGCAATGACGCAGGCAATCTGGAAAAACCAAATCTTGGATAGTGATGGAAACCTTGGGACAAACGAACTTGTGATAGATTGGGGTACTTTTGTTGGAGAAGATGGGCCAGACATTACAGCAATTACGTTTGATGAAGATGGTGAAATGTATATTGGACAAAATAAGGATGGCGCTATTTATATGTTAAATTCCAATGAATATTTTTATCCACAAATTCTTACTTCGCCGTCTACAAATCTAACATGGGGTAATGGTGATTATCTATATGTCAGTAAACATCCGGATGATCCCGCCGCCTGGGATTTGGTACGCGTAGAAGTGACAAAAAAAGGTGCAATTTATTATGGACGCTAAAAATTAAATTATTTTCTCAGAAAGGAGGAGTAAGTTAACCCGTTTTGTTTTTAATTAATATAATCATATTAAATAGAGGAGATTTATAGTATGAAGAAATTTTTACTGGCATTAGCTGTAACTTTATTTACAGTAAGTTCTATAAATGCACAGGTTTGGACTTTTGATAAAGTATTTGTGTCTGGCGGGAACCCACATGCAGTACTCGTAACAAAAGATGGAAAAATATGGGTTGGTGGTTATAATAGCCCTAAAGATACTGTGGTTACAGGTACAGATTCTTTAATTACTAATGCGATTAGAATTTATAATGAAGACGGCACACTTGATGCCAAGATCAGGACAATTACAGTTAATGGTGTAACAGATACAATTGTTAATTCCAACCGTGGTATGAGCCTTGACAAAGATGGGAATGTTTATTTCAGTAACTGGAATGTCCTTTATCGTATTAATTATCAAACTCGTGAAGGTATGCACAAATTTGCTCCTTCCAACGGCGCTTCTTTAACTGAAGCGGGATCAACCTCAGATGGTTATACATACCTGGCGCACGTTGGCGGTAATAAGCCTTGCTATATTTTAGATGAAAATCTGGAACTATTCAGTTTTGTTGATGACACTGTTACAGGACTTCAAAGAAGTATTTTAGTTTCTGCTGATGGTAATGATGTTTATTTTGGTAAAATTTATTCATCGGGCTATGGTGTAAGGCATTATCAAAGTACTGATGGTGGTGGCGCTGAATCTGAATCATTTGCTTTAGTAGATACCTTTGCTACAGTGTTTAATGATACAGGTGCTGTTTCAAATGCTATGTGGGCACAATCCCTCGATTGGGACAACAATGGTTTAATGTGGGTTGGAACATATTGGGATGTTGCTGAAGATGCTTTTACAGGTTGGTATGCACTTGATCCTTCTCAGAACTGGGCTGTTGTAGATACAATCGGCCATAACATGAAAGATGATGGTGGTGTTGTAGGTGACAACCCGGCAGCAGATGGTACTTACTATGCACCTCGCGGAATTGCGTTTAGTGCAGATGGTAAAACAGCGTATACTGCAGATTTTGACGGTGGAAAAGTTTCTAAGTGGACTAACGCCAATCCTAAAGGACAGGGTAGTGCAATTATTCCTTTATCCGATCTTATTGTTACAGCCTTACGCGATAATGGAAACTTAAATATTGTAGTTGGTTTTGAATTAAAGCAAAATTATCCAAATCCTTTTAACCCGGCAACATCTATTCCTTTTAGTATCGATGCTGTAAAACACGTTACATTAAAAGTATATGATGTTTCTTGTCGTTTGGTTTCTACTTTAGTTGATGAAAAACTTGCTCCGAGTAATTATGAATATAATTTTGATGGTAGCAACCTTTCTTCCGGTACTTACATTTATCGTTTAAATGTTGATGGCCAGCAAGTTAGCAACCGTATGTTATTGATTAAGTAATACTTGTTTAAAACAAAAAGCCGGCACTAATTGTGCCGGTTTTTTTACTATTAAAATTACTCTAAAAGAATTATCAAATCACCAATTTTTACTACCCGGCTCTGCTCATGCAAACAGCCCATAATCCTATTTTATTTTTTAAGCCATATCTGTTAGAATACACCTTTTCTAGTTTTATTTCATCAAATATATCTCTGATTTTTTTTGGAAATGTTCAAACGAAGGAAAAAGGTCGTTATTTATCTGGCTTAGAAAGAAATTATTAGTTTTAAGAAGAGAAAAATATGAAAATATTTTCTGCAATTTTTGTGTCATGCTTTTTGGTTTCAAATTTATTTGCTTCCACCACAGGTAAATTAGCTGGAAGAGTGATAGATTCAAATACAAATGAACCTCTTACAGGTGTGAATATTTATCTGGAAGGTACCAACATCGGGGCCGCAACGGATTTAGATGGTATTTATTCCATTATAAATATTCAGGCTGGTACTTATACTCTCGTGGCGTCATATATTGGATATTCTGAAAAAAGGGTAAAAAATATAAAAATAAATATTGATTTAACAACCACGATAAATATTGTGCTATCAGAGGAATCCCTTACAAGTGAAACGATTGTAATCACAGCCCCAAAAGATATCGTTATAAAAGATATTTCTAATAGCCAGTCGGTAATGCAAGTACAAGAAATTGAATCGTTACCGGTGACCACTCTAAACCAGGCATTATCAATCCAGGCAGGTGTGGAGCTAACCTCAAACGGAATAATAATCCGCGGGGGCGGTGTAAACGAAACGTCGCTGATTATGGATGGATTTTCATTAAATGATGAGCGCGGATATAATCCCTACCCTTCACTTAGTCTGGTATCTGTCGATGAAGTTCAGGTTCAAACCGGTGGTTTTAATGCAGAATATGGCCAGGCACGATCGGGCTTGGTTAATGTTATAACAAAAGAAGGCAGTAAGGTTGAATACAATCTGTCAGTTAATACGCAATATAGTGCACCGGCACAAAAAAACTTTGGTAATTCAATCTATGATAAAAATTCATATTTCAATCGGCCTTATTTAGACCCGGAAGTTGCCTGGACAGGTACAGATAATGGCGCCTGGGATATTGATACCCGGAAACAATATAAAAATTTTAGGGGCTGGAATTCGGTCTCTCACGAAACACTTTCAGATGATGACCCGACAAATGATTTGACCCCGGAAGGCGCACAAAAACTATACAGATGGCAACACAGAAGAGATGGGCAAATTGATAAAGCAGATTATACATTTGATCTTGGATTTGGAGGGCCGTTGCCATTTAGTAGTTCTTTAGGAGATGGACGTTTCTATTTTTCTTATACGGATCTGAGAGAAATGTTTATATTTCCTTTATCGCGTGATAACTATGGCGATCGGCAAGGTCAGATAAAGATAACAAGTGATTTAACAAATACACGCAAATTAACCATTAGTGGTCTTTATGGGGAAACCCGGTCTGTCTCGCCGTATAATTGGACAACAACACCCAATGGTTTTGTATTAAGAAGTACGTCACAGGTGGCAAATCTTTTAAATAGCAGTAATGGCAGCAGTATTTTATATATGCCTGGTTATTTTAGCCCAAGTACAATATACCGCAGTTCAATTGGCATAAAGCTAAATGAAACCATTAACTCAAATTCTTTTTATGAAGTGTTGCTTCAATACAAAAACAGTAAGTACAACACATATAAAACAAAAGATCGTGATACTGAAAAAAAATATGAGCCTGTACCGGGATATTTTACCGATGAAGCCCCTTTTGGATATATGGGATTTGATGATCCGGGAATTGCTGGTATGAGTATGGGCGGCTGGATGAACAATGGCAGGGATGATAGCCGAGTCTCCACATGGAACTTAAACCTTTCTTACAGCCTGAATGCCAACAATAACAATCTTTTTAAAACAGGTCTACAGATTACCTATAATAATTATGATATAAAATCTACGTCAGTAAACCCATCCAATAATTTTTGGAACCGTTCCCAGCTTTTTAAAGTTTCGCCCTATAGGATTGGCGCTTATTTGCAGGACAAAATGGAATTTGAAGGTTTTATTGCAAATCTTGGATTACGTTTTGATTATTCTGCATCAAACACCAAACAATATGAATTAACAAAATATGACAAGTTTTATAGTGAAGAAAAAGGTTCTTTAATTGAAGAGGAAGCCCCTTTTAAAGATTCAAAACCTGTTTTTGCTATAAGCCCAAGGCTAGGCATATCGCACCCAATTTCCACAAATTCAAAATTATATTTTAATTATGGTCATTTCAGGTCCGAGCCGGTTTCATCCGTTCGGTTCAGGATTCAAAGAGAATCCAGCGGGCTGGTTACACGTATGGGTAACCCTGGTCTTGATCTGGAGAAAACAATCGCGTATGAATTGGGTTTTGAGCAAAACCTTTCGGATATGTTTCTTATCAAAGTTGCCGGCTACTACAAAGATATAACCAAACAAACCGATTGGGTTTATTATAGAAGTTTAAATGGTGCGGTACAATACAACATCTCGGAAAATAATAACTATGAAGATATTCGCGGTTTTGAATTCACTTTATCAAAACAGGCTGGCTCCTGGATTAGTGGTTTATTAAACTATACTTACGATGTAAGGACTTCCGGTTATTTTGGTGTCAAAGAAAATTACGAAAATCCAAATGAACAACGCGCCTATCTTTTAAAAGCACCTTTGTCTTTTAAGTCCCGTCCAAGACCGTATGCAAGGGCGAACATCGCATTTCACTCACCAGCCAATTTTGGTTCAGATCCTTTTATAGACGCACTATTTTCTAAATGGAATATTAGTTTTTTATGGAACTGGAAGTCGGGCAGTTATTTTACAGAGTCCCAAAAGGTATTATACACACTTGGTGGCGATGTTCAATGGAGGGATTATCAAAACACAGATATTAGGATCACTAAAAATTTTAATATTAAAAATGTTGACTTACAATTTTATATGGTTCTCAATAATGCCTTTAACAACAAACTTATGAACAATGCTGGGTTCTCAGATAGTTTTGATTTTCGTAATTATTTAGAATCATTAAACTTTGCCTGGGAAACGGGAGAAGAAAAGGGTAATGATAAATTTGGAGATTACCGGTCTGTGGGTGTTGCTTACGATCCTCTTGAGCAAAACCCCAATAATGATCCTGCAATTACGGCGCGAAACAAGAAAAGAAAGAAAAATAAATCATACATAGATATGCCAAATATTAAGTCTTTTACATTTTTAAATCCGAGGGATATTCTTTTTGGAATACGAATTAACTTTTAATTTTAAAAATCTCGTCTAATAAAAAAAAGAATAGAAATAAATGAAAAAAATACTACTTACCATTATTATATCATTCTCTTCAATAGCTTTTTCACAGGTTCCGGGCTCACAAGAACAGTATATTCGAATCGGTTCGCTCCAAAGCCATTTTACTGCCTATGGCGCCGAGAGAGCTTGGAATAATTCTTATTATCAGGGCTTACAATGGCCAGCTGATTATCTTTTAACAGATAACGCGGTTATTGAGCGTTCGTGGGTTGCGGTACAAAACTTTACGGATGTAAATGGCCGGGTTTGGGAAAATTTTGGAACATATTTTGTAAAAGATTATGTAGGTCTTTCCCTTTTTCCTATTGAACATAAGCAAACGGCCAAGTTTGAACTTCCGGATGTGTACGTTGATGGAGATAATATTAATGCGCCATTTAAGGGCGATGTTGACGAAATCGTTCCCGATCAGTTGGCAGACAGGGTTATTACAAATATTGTAAATACGTCTTTAGGATTGACCATTTCACGCAAAATTTATGCCTTTAGCCAACAGTATCATGACAATTATTTTATAAAAGTTTATAAATATACCAACACGGGTAACACAGATTATGATGATGAGATCGAATTAAACGCCCCATTAAAAGGGTTACGTATCAGCCGGAGTACACGATATAGTACAAGCCGGGAAGGTGCGCCTAATCTTGGCCGTGGCCAGTCCTGGGGAAAATTTTCATGGGTAACCCGCCGTGGGGAAAATTATGTTGACCACCAAAATGATATTATAACAGAAGACAACCCTGTTGTTGACTGGATTAGAGCGGGATTCAGTTGGGCCGGACAATCGGGTATTATAGCACATGATAATATTGGTGGCCCAGCCATAAATGGGCGTGGACGCCTAACAGCACCACAACATGCCGGGACGGCTATAATCCACGTGGATAAAAGCCCTGCAGACTCGTCGGATAATCCAAATCAGCCGGCATATATCGGGTGGCATGCCGGCGATACATATCCGGATTTGGGTGATCTAACAACGGGTTCGTTTATGAATTTGTTGTATGATATGTTAAGTGGGAATCCATATGAAAGAAAAGGTGGTCTTGAACGCATGGACGAGACGTATATGCTTTCAAATCCAGATCCAAGCACGATTGGAAAAAATGATGGTGGCGGGGCAAATGTTTGGATTGGCTATGGCCCTTTCGATTTGGAGCCGGGAGAGAGTATAACGATTGTTGAAGTAGAATCTGTCTCTGGTTTGAGCCGTACAATGTGTGAAACAATTGGCTATCGATGGAAAGAAGCATTTGATAATCCATCCGATTCAGGCCCCTTTGATTTACCGGACGGTTCCACGACGAGTGATAAAGATATTTTCAAAGATACATGGTTTTACACAGGCAAAGATTCCATAATGAAAAATTTTGGACGTGCAAAAAGAAATTATGAATTGGATTTCAATATCCCGCAACCACCCTTGCCCCCATCATTAATAGAAATTACATCCGGAGGCGATAGAATCAGTTTAAAATGGAATGTATCTGAATCTGAGGGGCCAGGATTTGGTGGATATAAAATTTACCGTGCATTCTCAAAACCGGATACTGTGTATGAAGAAATATTTGCTTGTGGCCTGGGAACGGAAAATCCGGAAATAGTGTATGAATATGAGGACAAATCACCTCAGAGGGGATTCAACTATTATTACTATCTGGTTGCGTTTAATGATGGCAGTAATAACACATCGGGAATAGCAAATCCAAAGGGTATTTTGGAAAGTGGCCGTTTCTATACAAAAACCAATAAAGGAGCTGTTTTACAAAGACCACCAGGCAGAAAAATTGAAGACGCAAGGATTGTCCCAAACCCCTATAATATAAGTTCTCGAAATGTGCAGTTCTTAAAAGATGCAGGCGAAAACCAGATTATGTTCTATAACATTCCTGCATTCTGTACAATAAAAATATTTACGGAGCGAGGTGATTTGGTACAAACTATAGAACATACAAATGGGAGTGGGGATGAACCCTGGCAATCTGTTTCATTATCACGTCAGGTTTCTGTGAGTGGTATCTATTTGGCATATATAGAAGTTACACAAGACTACAAAGATCCGATTACAAATGAGCTATTATATAAAAAAGGTGAGAATGTAGTTCGAAAATTTATTATAATCAGATAAATAAATCTAGGGAAATTATGATCAAAAGACTTTTTATAATTATTGTTTTATTTGCAATTAACGGCATAGCAGCAAATAATGAAGAATTTAGGGCAGCTTGGGTTATTACTTGGGAACATAGCAGCGGCTCTGATGATATGCAGGCCAGCAAAGCACGGATTGATAAGATTCTAGATAATGTTAAAAAAGCCAATATGAATGCCGTTCTCTGGCAGGTAAGACAAGGTGGATCGGCTTATTATAATTCTTCTTTCGAGCCAGTCGGATCATATTATCCAAACGAAAACCCCGCCAATTACGATATACTCAGTTACGCTATCAAGCAGGCCCATGCACGCGGCATTGAATTGCATGCTTGGTTTAATACTTTTTCCGCTTCACATACCGACCCGGGAACTCCTGCCGCAGAACATCCTGAGTGGGTTTGTAGAGACCCCAATGGAAACCCGATGACAGCTAACCGTGCCCTATCGCCGGGATTAAAAGCTGTTCGGGATTACACAATCAACGTTGCCATGGAAATTGTACGTAACTACGATATTGATGGTTTTCACCTGGACTATATTAGGTGGAACGAGTATTCCAGCATGTTGTTGGGACAAGGACTGGAAAAAAAATCTAAAAAAGAACTTTTATTGGATACGCCGCTTACCGATGAAGAGGCCGAGGCTCTAACCAATGCGGCTGCAGGACGTTATTTATATGACGTTGAGCATCCCTTTTCCGCCGGTATTCCCGATAGTATTCCAGGCCAAAAATTTGTTTCATGGGAAAACTATTGGCGGTGGAGCGTAACCGAACTAGTAAAAACCTTACATGACTCGGTTCAAAGTGTTAAACCCTGGGTAAGGCTTTCCCCGGCGGCCCTTGGTAAATACAATTGGAGTGGCTGGAATGGCTACCATGTGGTTTATCAGGATGCGGCGCTTTGGTTCAACAAGGGATATATCGATCAGCTTACAGGCATGCACTATCACTGGACAACCAAAGATGGCTTTTATGGTATGCTTAAGGGTGATTGCCCAAATTGTTGGGAAACCTGGATTGGGCCAGGCATTGAGGCTGGGAGGATGTACACAGTTGGGCCGGGCTCGTATAATTTTGGCAGCGATTGGAATAATCACCCCTCGGTAGTAGAAAAAATTCGTACCGTACCCTGGGTTGATGGTACACAGTTTTTTAGTTATGGTAGCTGGGATGACAAAGCCTACTGGGAAACAGCAGGCAGCTCTTTTTTTGCAAATAAAACAAAAATTCGGGATACAAAATTATTTTCACAGGATATACCAGTCTCACCTGTAATTGCCCTTACAAAATTGGATTCCCTAAATTATAAAATCGATGTAACACCCGGTACACCTGCAGATCAAAATCATTGGTTTGCAATTTACCGATCAGAAGACGAAGACTACAATCCGGACAATGATGAAATCTTAGATGTCTTTTTTAATGATCAGCAATTTAGTTATACTGATAAAATTAGTGGTACCCAGGATTTTAACGGAACGTATCGTTATTATGCCACAACAATGAACCGTTTCTGGAACGAGTCGGCCATTTCGCCGGTCACTCTATCCAACCCTATTCCCTCTCTTGCGCCGGTGGTTCTCTCTATTGGACTGGCAGATGGTGATACAATACCTGTAACAAAAGAAATAACAATCGACTTTAGCAAAACCATGGATACGGCAACTTTGCCGGGAAATATCGTTTTTGATCCTGCCGTTATAATCACATCTTATTCTTGGAACAGCAGCAATAAAAGTGTAGTAGTGAAACTGGAAAAAAACCTAAGCTTTGACACTGCTTACTCCATTACATTGAACAATTCTGTGCAAGATATAAATGGCAGAAGTATCGATGGGAATGCTGATGGTGTAGAAGGTGATAACTATATAATAAATTTTTATACCCGTGCTTTTGATAATGTACCGCCTCAAATAATATACACTTATCCAAATGATGATGAAGATGTAAATGATTTTGATGTTCAGAATATTGTTACGATTATTATTGATGAAGAACTTGACATGGAAACAGCTACAGAAGAAAATATTTATTTAACTTCCGGGACAGGTACTATTGATGCCAACATACTTATAAACCTGGTAGACGAAAAATCTGTGATAAATATATTTCCAGTTGAAGAATTGGCTCAGTCAACAGATTATTCAATTTTTATAAGTAGTGCCCTTAAAGACACAATTGGTAATGCTCTTGGTACAGATTTTACCTATGATTTTACAACGGATTCATCACATTATTCGGAAGTTATGATGATAGAAAATTTTTCACAACCAGGCGATTGGTGGGCGCCAAATGGTAGCGGCTCAACGGTTGGGATTAATGTAAGTAAAACTAGTTTTTCTTATTATAAAGACAACTATGTACCATCAACCAATATCAAAAAATCTGGTAGTTTAAAATATGCGTGGGATTTATCGTCCGGTACACATTTACTTCGTGAATACCTTTCAGGTGGTGCTCCACGGACAATAACTTTTGATAACTCATATATTCTGCAAACATATATTTTTGGTGATGGAAGTAATAATAAATATCGGTTTACCATTGATGAAAAGCATGGTGGCGATTGGCCCGACCATGAAGTTTCAACGTGGACTACAATCGACTGGATTGGCTGGCGCTTAGTAGAGTGGGATCTAAGCAATCCAAATCTGGTTGGATCGTGGATTAGTCCTGATAATTTGTTAAATGGATCAGCTTACAGATTAGATAGCCATCAACTTACTTACGATGCAAGTGGCAGTGAAGTGGGGCATATTTATTTTGATGACTTACGTGCCGTAAAAAAATCTAAAAGTCCATTGGCCCTGAAAGAAAATGGTAATAGAGGTTTACCTGAAAAATTCACATTATTTCAAAATTACCCCAACCCGTTTAACCCGGTAACAAAAATCCGGTTTTACCTGGACAGGCCTGGCAATGCTTCTGTTAAAATATATGATATAAGCGGCCGGGAGGTTACAACCTTAAAAAATGAATTTCTTAAT
>JAJRVW010000212.1 GCA_024277115.1 Calditrichota bacterium | reverse complement strand
GATCTCAATGCCGTCCCAATCCCCGGCGGCGGGGCTGGCATTGGACGATGTGAAAATGATGGGACTTGAAGAAGTGCCCTGTACAATTAAATTACCATCGATAATAATCTTTGCGCCGGGCGAGACATTTATAACCGTGCCTGCTTCGATGGTTAAAGTGGTAAAAGCATCGAGGGTGAGATCGCCCAAAACATTTATGGCCACATCGGGCGTCCATTTGGTATCCACATCGATAGAACCTTTAAACTCGCCAAGTTTACGGAACAAGTAGAACCCTTCAGATGAACTTATAGCGATGTTACCACTTGGCAAGAATGGATCAACACCCCATGTTCCATTATAAACAGGGTAGACATAATTGCTCAACCCAGGAACATCATAATATGCATTTTCTGACATATTTGAGGGATTTGTAACATCCAATATACGTAACCCCTTAGTATAATAAGAAAGAAAGGCTGTTTCTCTTGAACCATCGCCAATTGTAACTATATTATGTATACTGTTTGCTTTCTCTGAAGATAAAGGGGTGAAAATTGAATCAGCAAAACTACCATCTTCATTATTCTCCCTAACTTCAAATATCTGTTTAATTGGATATCGGTAGTTATTGCCGTCAGCGGAGGGTTTTATACTGCTTATATCCCAAACAAACATATAGTCAGCACGTTGATAATTATCTGTTGTATCATTTATCCAGTTCGATTCACTATTTAGCCCGCCAAATTGTTCCTCGTCTGAAAAAAGGTAATTCTGATTCGATCCTATCCAAACAGCATGTAAAGCACGATTAGATTCGGGCATTAGGTTTGTACTAAAATCTTCTGGAGCTACACCTCGGCGTGGATTATATTGATGTATCCATTGATCGGTAATGGTAAAACTAGTACCTGTCCAGATATATTCGCTAACCGTAAGCCCTCTCAATGAAGCATCAAATATGCGGCCAGTACTGGAACTTGTTTTATATGCATACAGATCATGACTACGTGCTCCGCTAATAACTTGTGGAATATCACCGATGTTTTGTGGATTACTCATCGGTAAATTACTGATATCATAAATTTGGATATTTTGTGTGGTTTGTGATGTAGATACAAAAAGTAATTCCTGTTCTTGATTAATGAATAAATTATGAGCACGTTTATCATTTAAAAAATCCCCGCCATATCCAGCATAGGTGTCTGTTGGGTTATCCACAGTTATTTTGAGATTTACCCAATAGGAAGGTTTATAGTCCTGGCCAATATATGCAATATTATTAAATACTTTTATATCATGGGGAGTATTGTCTTTATTTTCTCCGGGTCGTTTTATTTTTTTTAAAAAGGTTGCATTTTCAGGGTCGGTTACATCGATCATTGCAACTCCTGAGCTGTTGACATTATTTATTGTATAGAAAAGTCCTACTAAAACATATTCCTTGTTGGACCGGCTATCCTTCCATGTAGCAATATCAGTTAGGGTATAACCTTGTAATGGATCAACATTTTGTCCTTCGTATAAGCTTGCATACCCAATGAAAGCAGCACGATTAATATTTTTACTTATTATTTGGGCTGATAAGACATTTATCACAAAAATTATAAAAATAATTGCTTTGCAAATTTGATTGTACATAGCAGGTTTCCCCTTTTATTTGAGTAAAAGTAATTTATGATAGGCTCTCTGGTTGGATGTTTGCATAACAATCATATAAAGGCCAGAGGCGAGAGCCTGGCCATTGCCATCGAGAGAATCCCAATGGATTGAATGATTTCCGGATTGTTCCGATTTATTTACCAAAGTACGAACCTCCCTCCCCTGCAAGTCGTATATTTTTATCTTAATGGTTCCCGCAGCGGGTACATAATATTGCAGGGTTACACTATTATTAAAGGGATTAGGATAGCCATTGATTTTTAAATCTCGGCTAATCGGCTGGCTATTGTTTTCGTTTAAGCTTGTTATAACAGCATTTTTTAAATTATAAGTGTGAAATTCTGAATGATTATCTGAATAATAAAGTACTAAACCTGCATATAAGATATTTTTTTTCTCATCTAATGCTAAATAACGAACACTTATATCTTTGAGTGAATCTGGTAATCCCCTTTTGAAATTTATCCACGTTTTTCCTGCATCATGACTGATGTATATCCCACCAGGCTTCTCTGGATTAAGTGTTGCATATGAACCAGCGAAAACAACATTTGTATCTAAACGGGAGAGAGCGATACTACTAAATTCTAAGTAATTCATTATTGTGTCATTAACAGGAAACCAAGTCGTTCCACCATTAGCGGATTTATACAAACCTCGGAACCGAACACTGGCATATAACGTATTGCTGGAGTAGATTTTTTCATGAATCCAAATATTGGGTGAATATCCATTCTCAGTTGGGAGCCCATCATTTGTTTGAGTCCAGGATTTTCCAAAATCTTCACTTCGCCAGGCGCCAATCACATCTCCACCATAAATCAGGCCAGGTTTATCTGCGATAATAATACTAATCATACAATCGAAACCTATTGATACTTTCTCCCATTGAACGCCATCCCCACTTGTGTAAATGCCACATAAGGCATCATTATAATTTGCTACATAATACACATTGTTCACGGTGTCCTTTTCGATATCTGAAATTAGATACCCATGGTGATTGGTAACAAACCCATAATCGGCACGTTGCCAGTTCTTGCCAGCGTCACTACTTTTTAGCAGGCCCACAAAAGGCCCCCCGCATACAAAAATGATTCCAGTGTTTTCTGGGTCAATAAAAATTTTCCGAGGACTACCCATATTCCAACCTTCATTATAAAATCTCCAAGATTTCCCCCGATCGATTGTTTTCCACATACCGACTTTCCCAGAACTGTCAGCAGCAATGTAAATTTTATCGCTATCGGTCGGATCCACCGCAATGGGTCCCACATTATCTTGCCAAAATAGTTCCCATTCTTGTCCCTGGGCAATACAAATTGAGGTATATAAAAAAAGGAGTAAAACAAATATTGGTTTATTCATACATTTCCTTCTGAAAAGTGGGCTTGAAAGCAGGTTGATCTAATGTAGTTTAAAACTAACGAAAAGAAAATATTATTTCCTAATAGAGAAAAGGTATATTGAAGTTGTACTTTCTCCCTTGGATGAGCAAATCTTAAGAATATAAATGCAAGCCATTTATTTAAAATGATTCACCATAAAATCGAGTTGCTAACGTGCCAGCATTTAGCTGATTTGCCACTGAAAAAACTTCCACACCGGGATCATGCCCCGCGTGGCAAATTCAGCTAAAATGCCGTGTTATAACACAAAATGTGCGCAAGCCTGTAAACCAAAACCGAAAGAGGATGCGCCACAAAACTAAAAAAGTTTTCACAAGGTAAGCAAAAAAAAATCAAGATTGAAACAGAAATATTGACGCTTGCAAAATGAGCCTTAAAAAAATAGAAAATATTATTTTAGAATTTTCCGGCCCAAGAAAACTTTTCACGAAAAAGGGCAGG
>JAJRVW010000211.1 GCA_024277115.1 Calditrichota bacterium | reverse complement strand
GTTTTAAATATCGTGAAGGATGGTACTAAACTGTTAAGTATTGAGAGGGAATTTAAAATCTCTGATATACCATTAAACAAAGATTATGATAAAGCAGGATATGGAATTGTTACCGATAATGAAAAATTTGCAATACGCGAATTAGCCAGGAGCGAGGGTATATTATTAGACCCGGTATATACCGGCAGGGCATTCTATGGAATGTTAAATTGTTTGCAAGAACATAAAATAAAGCCAAAATCTAATGTTCTTTTTTGGCATACAGGAGGATTGCCTGCAATTTTTAAATATGCAGATACGTTGACGCATAGTTCCACAAAAATAGAAGTAAACGATGATAAAACTTAATCTAAATAAAAAGCATTATACTATTGTTTTATTCTTTTTACTTATCGGCTTCCAAAGTATGGCCCAAAACAACGATTTGCGCATAGGTAGCTATTATACCGAGTCTGAAGCCATTGAACAATTGGCGAAATTCAAAGCGACATATTCCACTAAAAAAGAATGGGAAGAAAGAAAGAAACTTATTGTTGCGGGAATCCTTAATGGCGCTGAATTAACAGACCTGTTGAACGCGTACAAGAACAAACCGTTTAACGCCATCATTAAGGGTTCAAAGCAAATGCAAGGCTATACGGTTGTAAACATTGCTATCGAAGGGATTGATGGAAAATATATCACAGGAAATTTATACAAACCGGTTTCAATCATAGGTACGGTTCCTGCTATCTTAAGCCCTCATGGCCATTGGTATGAACCTGGAAACTATGGTAGGTTCAGGCCTAATTTTCAGAAACGTTGCGCAGTGCTGGCAAAGATGGGGGCAATTGTTTTTGCATACGATATGGTAGGTTATGGCGAAAGTTATCAATTTAACCACAATGACAAAAAGGCGCTACAAATTCAACTCTTTAATAGTTCAAGAATCTTGGATTATTTACTTTCTTTAGATTCCGTGGATCCGAAAAGAATCGGTATGACTGGGGCTTCAGGAGGGGCTACTCAAACATTTTTACTAACAGCTATTGATCAAAGAATTTCCGTTTCAGTGCCGGTAGTTCAGGTTTCGGCCCATTTTTTGGGGGGCTGTGTATGTGAAAGCGGGATGCCCATTCACAAGGGCCGGGAACACCAAACTAACAATGTAGAAATTGCAGCTGTTGCCGCTCCCAGGCCAATGCTATTAATTTCGGATGGAGGTGACTGGACATCCAATACACCGGAAGTTGAATTCCCTTATATTCAAAATGTGTATAAACTTTATAATAAAGAAGAGATGGTTGAAAATGTACATCTTCCCAATGAAGTTCACAACTATGGCTTTTCAAAACGTGCTGCCGCTTATCGATTTTTGGCCACTCACTTAGGCTTGGATTTTTCTGCGGTTTTGAACAAAAAAGGAGTTATAGATGAGAGCTTTGTTGAAATACTACCTATTTTTAAAATGCTGGTTTTTCCTGAAAGGCTATCAAATCTTCAGCAACATTAGAAAAGGGGCGCCATGTATCAAGCTGCAATTAAAACAAATTATTTCTTAATTTTTATTTTGATACTTTTTTCCGGAACAAAGTTATTTGCCCAGATGGAGTATGTAAAATCTATAAAAAAAATAGATGTGCACATACCGCTTACCAAAGACGCAGCATATCTCAGAAAATTTATGGATGATTATAACATGAAAATGGTCAATATCTGTTATAACGGACATGATATAAATTCACAAATAAAAGCATCTAAAGAGTTTACCAAAAATTACCCACGTTATTATGCCTGGGTTACAACGTTCGATTTAAAAAATCGAGATAATCCCGGTTGGTTAGAAAATGTAATAAAACGGTTAAAGCAAGATTTTAATGATGGGGCGATCGGTGTTAAAATATGGAAAGATGTTGGTTTAATCCTAAAAAATACCGATGGCAAATTCCTTCAAATCGATGATCCGGTTTTTGAACCGATCTTTGAGTTCCTGGTCGCAGAAAATAAACCGGTGTATGTGCACGTTGCCGAGCCAATTCAGGCTTGGATGCCACCACAACCTGGTTCCTATTGGGACAGGCATCCTGAATATAGTTTTTATGATAAACCGGAGTTTCCATCGTATAGTGAAATTATAGCCAGAAGGGATCGCGTGTTGGCCAAATTTCCAAAACTAAAGTTTATTGGAGGACATCTTGGCAGTACTTCTTTTGATGTGGACGAATTATCAAAACGTTTTGATAAATACCCTAACTTCGCCGTTGAACTTGGCGGTAGGGCCAAGTACCTTATGTGGCAGGCCCGTGGAAGGGTAAGGGCCTTTTTTATAAAGTATCAGGATCGAATAATGTACGGCACAGATGTAGTCTCTGGGCCAATAAATTATGAAGGCGTAGAAAAAACTGCGGAAGAAATTAAAGAAAACCTGATAAAGCTCCAGAAACGTAATGATCTCTTTTTCAGGTATTTTGCCTCTAAAGATGACATCCACTGGAGTGATATAATTTATTCTGACGCACCGGTTGGAGAGGCCACTTATACAGTTAAAGGATTGGATTTGCCAAAAGAGGTGCTAGATAAAGTTTTTTATATAAACGCTGTAAAATGGTTTCCTGGTGTGGATAAAGGTTTTTAAGATAGCTCTCTTTAATAACTCCCCGAATTTGAGTTTAAAACCATCTGGCCTCCAAGGCAGGTCTTACCTCTATAATCAGAATATCCCCTGGCGGGAGATGCGTTTTATTGGTACGGATTTTCAGCCCATCGATTCTTGCTTTAAGTGCTAATAATAGTTTTATTTTAGAATTAAATCCCTTTAAGAAAATTATACACAGGAAAGATATAGAATAAAATAAGAGAGGAAGGTTTTTTGTGAATTTGGCATTTATTAAATGGTTTCTATTTGTGTGTTGTTCCTATCACGTAGTAGTTGCACAAACACCGGTTAGTCAATCCCCAGTGATAAAAAAGGCGCTTACCTTTTTAGAGAAAATTGAACCAGAGACAATTTCTGAGCAGATACTTATTTGTGAAATACCGGCACCGCCATTTAAAGAAGAATCTCGAATGGTTTATATAAAAAAACGCTTTACCGAGCTTGGTTTGCAAAATGTTAGGGTTGACGAAGTCGGGAATATCATCGGGGAATATACCGGCAGGAGCACGGAACCACTTTTAGTGCTTTCTGCTCATCTCGATACGGTCTTTCCTGAGAGTACTGAAATAAAGGTGACCCGGGATGGCCATATTTTACGCGCTCCGGGTATTAGCGATGACAGTCGTGGGCTGGCGGTGATTTTGGCGGTGGCGCGTGCTTTAAAACAATTTAATATCCAAACAGAGGGTAGCATTCTGTTTGTTGGAACAGTTGGCGAAGAGGGGGTAGGGAATTTGCGCGGTGTGCGTCATCTGTTCAAAGATCTGGTAAGTAGCAAAATCACCCATTTTATTTCCATTGATGATGTCGGTCTTAAGACTTTTAACACTGCTGTTGGCAGTGATCGGTTCAGAGTGACTTTTAGCGGTATTGGTGGTCATAGTTACGCTAATTTTGGAATTTCGAACCCCATTCACGCACTCGGTCGTACCATCGCAAAATTTTCGGATTTTATAGTTCCTAAAAAACCGAAAACGACTTTCAATGTTGGCAGAATTGGTGGCGGTACTTCGGTCAATTCCATTGCACACAGCAGTTGGATGGAGGTGGATTTACGTTCTGAAGACCGTATTGAACTAGGTAAGTTAAATGCTGCTTTTCATAAGGCCGTTTTAGCTTCATTGAGGGAAGAAAACAGACGCTGGAACTCCAAAGATACGTTGACAGTTGAGATAACTTCTTTGGGGAAACGTCCAGCAGGCAAGCTTGCGGATGATGCTGAAATTTTAAATGCAGTCGTCCGGGCAGACCAGGCGCTTAACATTAAAACGGATTTCCGCTCTGGCAGCACTGATTCCAATATCCCTATTAGTCTTGGCATCCCGGCTGTAACGCTTAGTGGCGGTGGCGGCGGAACCTACAAGCATTCGTTAAGAGAAACATTCGATACACGCAATAGCCATTTGGGTACGCAGCGTGCATTACTTACACTTTTAGAAATTGTTGGTATAAAACCTGTCGCAAGATAAGAGAATGCAATGTAAATACCTTCAAGGGGAACAAGGCCACAAATTCAGGGCTTTGCGAGGTGGCTGTGATCCTATATGAGAAATATTCTAATAGTTTTGTTTTAACAAAAATGAATAGGATTATTTTTACACACATCTATCCTAAATGTAAAAAATAGTTTACGGCCTGGGTACTCTAAGCCACGAATGCACAAATATGCTAATTATTTTATCGATAAACTTCAATAATTTTAACATTAAATTCTTTGCATAGATTTATTTAGGTCTGCTATGATTTATGAATTTAGCTGATCGAAAATGGAAATCTATGTTTTTTTGTATAAAATAGAATAAAAACAATTCGTTAAGTTAAGACGACTTTAGAGTTCTAAGCAAGGATGTTTAATGTTATCAGTTTCTTAGAAGTTCTTCGTACCGCTTATTGTATTATTCCGCCGTTCATTACTTAATCCTTTTTTCAATGAAATATAATGCTTTTTATAGCATAATATCTGGAAACAGATACCCAATTAAGTATTTTTAAATATCTGTTAAAAAGAAGGACTGTAAATATGAAACCTGTCGAAATGTTGGACTATTTTGTAATCATTATTTATATGGTGATTACCCTTGGCGTTGGATTTTATTTTATGAAATTTAATAAAGGGGCTTCAGATTTCTTTAAAGGCGGGAACCAGATCCCGTGGCTGGTCTCGGGCCTAAGCGCTTTTATGACAGGTTTTAGCGCCTGGACATTTACAGCAGCTTCAGGTATTGCCTACGACCATGGGCTCATTATTATATTGTTATATCTTGGGAATGCCCTTACTTTTTTATTTGGTTACTGGCTGTTTGCGGTACGTTGGAGAAGGGCGCGAATTTCATCGCCAATGGAGTACCTCTCGGATAGGTTTGACCAACCGACCAGGCAAACTTTCTCATGGGCAACCGTATTTTTCGATCTTTTTATGGTGTCTGTATGGCTTTTTGCGTTAGGCAAGTACGTGGCCGTTGCCACCCAAATCCCGGTTGAGTATGTGATAATCGGTGCCGGGGTTATCATCTTGATATATTGTTTGGTAGGAGGCCTGTGGGCAGTGGTCATTACAGATTTTCTTCAGGGGGTCATTTTACTCCCCTTTACGATTATTCTGGCTTTTGCAGCGGTTTATAAATTAGGTGGGATATCAGAATTTATTTCTGCTGTTCCCCCGGAAATGCTTACAATCGGGCATTCGGAGTTTTCCAGTTGGATTTTTCTCGTCTCGTGGACGGTGATGGTAATTTTTGGCTATAACACCAGGGCGCATGCGCAACGTTATTACAGCGTTGATACTGAGAAGTCGGCTAAAAAAATATCCTTACTTAATTTTGTTTTATTTTTACTTGGGGCTTTTATTTGGTTTATACCTCCCATGGCGGCGCGGGTCCTTTATCCCGATATAGCGGAGATGTGGCCAAACTCTGCCAATCCGGAAGAGGGAGCTTATGCCGTTATCAGTCTTACACTGCTACCGCATGGCCTAATCGGTGTGATGCTTGCGGCTATCTTTAGCGCCAGCATGTCAAATATATCAAGCTATTATAACTTATTTTCCGCAATTATTACCACAGATATCGTTCCAAGGTTCATCAAAAAACCGCTTAATGACATACAAATGCTTTTTATCGGGCGTATGGCGACTTTAGGGGTTGGGATAATTGTCCCTATCATTGCCCTTATAATGGTCGTAAGCGGAAAAAGCGCTTTCAATTTGATGAATATTTTTAATTCGATTATTAGTATTGCCTATGGGCCGCCGGCCTTAATTGGGTTCCTGTCAAAAAAAGCGCCGCATTGGTCTGGTTTGGTATATTTTATTATTGCCTTAGTTCTTGGTAGTGTTGGTTGGGCTTTTTTAGGTTGGAATGTTCCGGAGAATGTTCTTTATGTTACGCCTCTCAGTATAGTTATTATGTTTGGTGGTGCTTGGTTCAGTAAGCATTTCCTAAAGGAAAAGCCTGAATATATCCAAAACCGTGATCATTTTTTTGAAAAATTAAATACCCCTATAGACGTAAAAAAGGAAGTAGGTGATCCCGGTAATATTGAAAGAATTGTATTTGGCTTCTTAGCTAAAACGACAAGCTTTATTGCTCTGCTTAGCCTTACTTTTTTATGGATTGACCATTCGGGCGATGATAATATTACAATCCTTCTCTATTCTGGGATTACACTAAGTTTTGCTATCTTCTTTTTTGTGTTGAGTAAGAGGGATCAATTAAAAACAATCCAACAAAAATCGGGGAATTAATATGGCTGTTCAAAAGGTAATTCCTATCCTTATAAAATATTTGGCAATCCCGGTGGTAGTTGCCGTTACCCTAATGCTTTTTGCCCACAAAAGTTATTCCGGTGAAAAAGAGACAAAAAACATAGTGCCTGCAGATGCAAATTGGACTGTTATAGGGCAGGGCGGCGGCGGGGTGCTTGTTGATGTTGTTTCTCATCCGACAGATTCAAACATTGTTTGGGTACTTACCGACCTTACAGGGATTTTTAAATCAACAGATGGCGGGGCCACATACACCCGAAAAACCGGCCAGGTTGAACGGGAAGAACTTCTATTTGAATGGATGCGCGGTGCGGCGCATGAATTGGTTTATGACCTTTCTGACCCGAGTATTATGTATTGGGCTGTTGATGGGGGGATTTATACCAAGCCCGGCCTTTATAAATCGATCGATGGCGGTGAAAATTGGTTTAAAATTCCCGGTTCACCGGACTTATCGCCCGGGGCAATTGTTGTTGATTATAATGGTGTCATCTATGGCTTAAAACATAAGAAATTCTATGTCTCTACAGATAAGGGTGAATCCTGGATACGTAAACCGGATGTGCCGACGTATTATAGCGGCGATGCTTATGACTGGCGGAGAAGGTTGCGCCATATTATCTATGTAGCCAAAGACAACAAGGTGATAATTGGCGATCGCTACAAGGGTACCGGTTTTTATTTTACGGAAGATATGGGCGGTTCCTGGACACAAACGCTTAAGGGAAAAGAGATTATGGATGTCGCTTGTTCGCCAACCGACCCCGGTTTAATTATGGCTCTTGAACAGGATGGCAGGATATTTCGTTCGGTAAATGGGGGAAAAAGTTTTGATCTTGTCGAAAAAATATCTAACTCATACTATACTTGGGGGAAGTGGCCGGCCTATTTTGGTGGAATAGCCATCAATAAAGAAAACCATGTTATGGCCATAGGCAGGTGGGAAATGGGCATAAGCCTGGATGCTGGATTAACCTTTTCTGTTTTTGATGAAGAAAAGCCTGCATGGGACCCCGGCGATTATATTTTTGTAAACAGGTCTACAAACAATGGCCTGTTTAAATGCAATAAATTAACAGCTTCACCCGCTAAAAACAGGTGGTACTCTGTGGATGGCATGATAGTTAAGGAAAGCCGCGACAATGGTTTGTCCTGGCGAGGGTATTCCAAAGGGATTGATATTTTATGTGTTTATTCCCCTCCGGTTGTGGATGCGACTAATCCGGATGTGATCCATATCGGGGCGGGCGACAATGGGTATTATTACACCACCGATGGCGGCGCGAGCTGGAAGACGCCAGAAATAAGAATGGGTAATGTTGACGGCCTGGCCCAGGATCCAAACAATCCTGATATTTGGTATAAAATGTATGGAAGAAACGACAGGGGGGCGATCCATAAATCTACTGATGGCGGGGTTAGTTGGAAAAAACTTACCAATATTCCCGTACCGGATTTTAGGGGGCGGTCAGAAAACGATCCTTCTTTTTATAGCGGATGGATAGGCTGGTTGGCCGTTGATCCTACTAACTCTCAGCGGATATATGTCACTCACCGTGCAAGCGATGGCCTGTACATGTCCGAAGATGCTGGCCAGAGCTTTAAGCGTATTTTAAAACTGACGCGTCCATGGCAACTGGATGTGACCAAGCGGGGCACGGTATTTATTTGTACATGGGATTCCGGAGGCCTTTACCGTAGTATAGATCATGGAAAAAGCTTTCAGATGATCCACGATGGAATGGTCAACGATTTTGCAGTTCACCCGGACAAAGATGAGGTTATTTATTTAAATGCCGGTTCTTTTAGCCATGCCTGGGCTACGGCAAAGGTATTGCCTAAATATGAGCGTAACAGGTCATTTAAGGATGAAGGTAAAGGGAAATTGTATAAAACAATTAACGGTGGTAAGAGCTGGGAGCTGCTTGGCGCGTTTGATGGTTTCGCGCTTTATATAGAACCCAATTATCCCAATGTAATGTTGATGTCTACCCGTGATGGCGGGCAAGGTATTATGCGAAGTTCCGATAGTGGGGAAACCTGGGTTTCGATCCATGGGACGCATAATAACTATCATCCCCGGGGATTTGTTTACGGCGGCGTACCGGGGCGGGTTTATACCTGGAACCACAATATGGAACGTATTGATAATATTCAAATTGACAGTTTATTTGTTGAAAGCAGATAGTCTATGAAAAAGCTATTTTTATTTTTTATTTGGTCCGTGTTTTTGAAAGCAGAAGTGTCGCTCCCAACAGTCATTAGTGATGGAATGGTCCTTCTACAAAAATCGCAAGTCGCTATTTGGGGATGGGCCGATCCTGATGAAAAAGTAACGGTTCGGGGAAGCTGGCAGAAAAAGCCGATTACCGTTATTACAGATAAAAATGGAAACTGGCTTGTTAAGTTAAAATCACCCGAAGCAGGTGGGCCATATCAAATTTTTATTCAGGGAAAAAATAAAATTGTTTTGCAGGATGTCTTGTCCGGTGAAGTCTGGCTTGCATCCGGGCAATCGAATATGGCGATGAAATTAAAATATTGTGAAAATGCAGAGGCCGAAATCGCCGCAGCAAATTACCCCAATATCCGCTTCTTTGATGTTAAGCATACAATGGCGGAATTGCCCCAGACAGATTGTGAGGGCACTTGGGAAACATGCTCACCTAAAAGTGCAGGGGATCATTCCGGTGTTGCGTATTACTTTGCAAAAAAAATTTCCCGGGAGCTTAATGTGCCGGTGGGGATCATTATTGCGAGTAAAGGTGGCTCGCCCATCGAGGCATGGATAAGCCGGGAAAAACTTTTGCAAGTAGAAACGGGTTCCGGCATTTTTGATATGTGGACCCGGCTGGGAAATGAGTATCCTGATGCTGAAAAAGCGTACGAGGAAGCGTTTAATAAATGGCGGACAATGCAACGTAACGCCTCTTTAACGAAATCGTCACCACCTAAGAAGCCTGTAATGCCTACCGGGGTAAAAGATGTCAGGAGGCCACACCGAAGGCCTGCCGCCCTGTACAATGCGATGATAGCGCCTATAACCTCTTACACAATTAAAGGTGTTTTATGGTACCAAGGCGAAAATAATGTTGACCGGCCCTATCAATATCGGGCTCTTTTTCCTGCAGTAATAAATAGCTGGCGTGACGAGCGGCATTCACCTGATTTACCATTTTACTATGTTCAAATCGCTCCCTGGAGCAGGTATAATCAAAAAAATGCCCCCCTACTCCAGGAGTCGCAGTCTATGGCGCTCTCCATACCAAATACGGGAATGGTGGTGACAACGGATATTGGCGACATTGATGATATTCATCCAAAAAACAAAAAGGATGTTGGCGAACGTTTATCCTTATGGGCGCTGGCAAAAACCTACAATAAAAAAAATATTGTTTGGTCCGGCCCGCTATATAGATCGATGAAAATTGAGGGAAACAAAATCCGGCTTTATTTTGATATGACCGGTTCCGGATTGATGAAAAAAGGGGAACAACTAACGTATTTTGAAATCGCCGGAGAGAATCAGAAATATATAAAAGCAACTGCTGTAATTGATGGTGCGACGATTATGGTCAGCAATGAAAACCTTTTCAAACCGGTTGCAGTCCGTTTTGGGTGGGGTTCGGCTTCCATCCCCAATTTATTTAATAATGAAGGATTGCCAGCCGCTCCATTTAGAACAGATCGCTGGAAATGAAGGGCCCTAATAAAAACAATTTTTTTAAATTTATGGATGGAAGAGGCTGCGCTACGCATTAAGCCTGGGAGAAAAAAGTGTTTGGTTTACATATTCTTGATATTGTTTCGATCGGTATTTATTTCCTAATTGTAATTATAATAGGTGTAGTCGCCAATCGGCGGATAAAGGAATCGGAAGACTATTTTTTGGGCGGTCGTAAGTTTGGCAAACTGGTTTCCATTTTCCTGGCCTTCGGTAGCGGCACAAGTTCCGATACAGCGATATCTGCCTCGCGTGAAACATATCGGGCCGGGATGTCCGGGATTTGGATACAACTCCTTTGGCTTTTTATTACGCCTTTTTATTGGATTATAGCGCCCTGGTACCGCCGGCTTCGGGTCGTTACCGGGGGTGATTATTTTCAGGACCGTTTTAACAGTAAAGTACTAACTGGATTATATGTCGGGTTTAGCCTTTTTTATGTGATGACTGTTATCGCTGTAGGCTTGACGGCCATTGGTAAAACGGTTGAGATTGTTACGGTAAAGCCGGAAAGCGCCTTAACGCAGTCAGAAAAAAACAGCATTACATTATATGAAGAATACAGGGCGTTAAAATCCCATGCGGATAAATTAACCCCGGATGAGCGTTTACGTTATGATGAACTAGATTTACAGGCCGGCGAAGGCACCATCCAGGCATATTATTCGTATATCACCACCCGTCAATCCGTTCCTATAATCGCCATCATTATTATTCTTTATGGTGTGTTGGGCGGGCTGTTTGCCGCTGCGTGGACAGATACCCTGCAAGGATTCTTGATCCTGGTGTTATCGCTTTTATTGTTGCCAAAAGGCCTGGAGCAGGCAGGATGGTTTTCCGGTTTGCATGAAAAAGTCCCCGAATCGATGTTTCATATTTTCAGTAGCCAAACATCCAGCGAGTATACCTGGTATTATATCCTGATGTTGATTGTGTTAAACTTGGTTGGTGTTGTGGCGCAGCCCCATTTTTTTTCTACCGGTGGCGGTAGCGCTAAAAACGAAAGAACTGCCCAAATCGGTATGGTCGCCGGAAATTTTCTTAAACGTTTCACCACAATAATGTGGGGACTGACCGGCCTTGTGGCTTTTGCATTATACGGAAATATAGTCAGTGACCCCGATATGATTTGGGGGTATGCCACACGGCAATTGCTTGGCCCAGGTTTTGTGGGGCTTATGATCGCCTGTTTATTGGCTGCCTCCATGTCCAGTGCAGATGCTTTTATGATTTCAGGCTCAGCTTTATTTACCCGTAACTTTTATGAGTACCTGGCCCCAAACCGAGAGCAAGCACACTATGTCCTTGTTGGCAGGCTGGTGTCTGTTGGGATGATAGCCGGGGCAATTTTCTTAAGCCTGTATTTTAACAATATTTTAAGCATGATCAAGTATATCTGGCAATTACCTGTAATTTTTGGCGCTGTATTTTGGGTAAGCTTGTTTTGGCGGCGTCTAACAAAAACTGCGGCGCTGACTGCCGTCAGTTACTCGTGGCTGATGATCGTATTGTTGCCCGCCATTCTTCCGGAAGTACCCTGGGTTGCCGCGCATAAACTTTCAGGTATAATTGTTTACCCAAATCTATTTATATTAAACACATTGGGTTTTGAGTTGTCTCAATTGTCCCATCCTGTTTTAATGACACTCAATTACGGGATGCAGGTTGCGGTTCCCTTTAGCTTGTTGATTGTTGTTAGCTTTTTCTCCCGTCCACCTGATGAAAGACTGATCAATGATATTTTTGCAAGGCTTAATACACCTATTGCGGATGATCGGGATGAGGATAAAAAAGAAATGAAAAAATATACAGACAATCCGCATATGTACGATGCCCGAAAGTTATCTCCTAAAAGTGATTGGGAAATAATGAAACCGGACAGGCCAATGGTAATTGGATTTTTGAGTTGTATGGCTATTGCTGTTGCAGTTTTGGGTTTTGCTTATTTAGTATCAAACCTGCAAATACCCTAAAAAAACTAATAATTGGAAAAGCTTTAATATAAATGAATAAAAGAATAGACGCGATCTTTTATCTGGACAATAGGCCTGTCACTATTCATGTCCAGGATGGGATTATTGGCAAGATAGATCGTCATGGCCCGACAGGAAAAGCAACAGGTAAAAAACTATATGTGGCGCCAGGATTTATCGACCACCAGGTGAATGGTTATCTTTCGCACGACTTTAGCAGAAAAGGACTGACTGTTGATCAAGTCCGTAAAGTTACTGAGGCTTTTTGGCAATTTGGCATAACAACCTATTTGCCCACTTTAATAACCAGTCCCCGTACTGTTTTAACTGAGAATTTTACAATTCTCAATAAAGCAATCCACGATGTGGATATTGGAAATTCTGTCCCCGGGTTTCATTTGGAAGGCCCATATATTTCCCCCCTGGATGGTTTTTGCGGTGCGCATAATAAAGAGTGGGTGCGTAAGCCGGATTGGGGAGAGTTTTTGGGGTGGTATGAAGCGTCCGGAAAAAATATCATGGAAGTTTCCCTTGCCCCCGAAATTGACGGTGCTTTGGAGCTAATACCAAAATTATGTGAAAAGGGGATTGTTGTTGCCTTGGCACACCACAATGCAAATACGGAAATTATTGCAAAAGCGATAGATGCAGGTGCGACTGGCGCGACCCATCTTGGCAATGGCTGTGCAAACCAAATTCATCGTCGCAATAACCCGCTTTGGCCGCAATTAGCGGATGACCGTTTAACAGCAAGTTTGATTGTTGACGGGTTTCACTTAACGCCTGCACAAGTAAATGTTTTTACACGTACAAAAGGTATAGAAAATATCGTACTGGTTTCTGACCTTAGTAGCCTTGCCGGTTTGCCATCGGGTGAATATGAATGGTTGGGAAAACGTGTGCAAGTCCATCCCGATGGCAAGATTACTATGCCGTCGCAAAATGTTTTTGCGGCAGCTTCTTCGCTAATTCACCAGGCAGTTGGCAATCTATTGTCCATAACTGGATGTAGCTTGGGCGATGCGATCCATACAGCCAGTAGAAACCCTGCACGATTTTTAGGGCTGGATGACCGGGGGGAAATTAAAGAAGGCATGCGTGCTGATTTAATCTTATTCACTGTAAATGATTGTAAAGTGGAAGTGAAAAAAACATTTGTCACTGGGAAGCTGGTGTACAGCTCATAATTTAAAGAATAATTTCAACACGGATATAAAACTTGACTTCCAATAAAAATTTTGATGTTACCATTGTGGGTGGTGGAATGATCACCGCAATGCAGATATTACCTTCCCTTTATCATATCCAGCGTTTAGGGAAGATCGGAAAAATTACCATCTGTGGCAGGAGCGTCTCGCCATTGATAAAACTTAGAAATGACCAAAACCTTAAAAAAGCATTTCCCGAAAGTTCATTTACATGCTATCCGGATATAGAAAGGGAACCTGCTGATAAGAAGTTTCCAGGCTTATATAAAGATGTGATAAGCAAAATGGAACCGCGCAATATCGTTGTAATTGCCTTGCCGGACCAGACCCATTATGAAGCTGTAGTACAAGCCCTGAATAACGACCAGCATGTAATTTGTGTAAAACCACTGACCCTAAAATATATGCAAACCCGGGAGATCGAAAAATTAGCTTATGAAAAAGGGCTGTTTGTAGGGGTAGAGTACCACAAGCGCTTTGATGACCGTGTTGGTATCGCCCGAATGAAATACAGAGATGGGGACTTGGGCGAATTTCGCATGGGATATGCGACACTCATTGAACCGTGGTATTATCGTGATTCTAATTTTCCACAATGGTGCACCGCAGAAAACAGCGATATGTTTACCTATATCGGTTGCCATTATATTGATCAGGTACACTTGATCACGGGATTATTGCCGGTTCGGATATCCGTCTACGGCACTTTGGAAAAATACCCAAATGGCAATGAAGGCTATCTATGGACAAATGCCCGCGTGATCTGGGAAAATGGGGCGAGCCTATCCATTCTTAATGGCATGGGCTATCCAAATGCTGCGCCCGGCGGCAATTCGCAAGGGTTATGGATGTTTACACAAGGGGAGCAAGATGGCGGGCTGCTTTGTCATGATGACCAATACCGGGGATTAAAGCACTCGTATATTGCCAAGGGAGTGGAACCTGGCGCTTCTTATTATAATGAGCCAAGCCCGGATTATTTTAAACTGGTTGATAGGGGTGGAGAAGGATTGACACCAATCGGTTATGGCTATAGAAGTATTGAAGCGCTTGTTGAAGCGGTACACCGTGTTGAGGATAATGTACAAGGCCTTAGCAACCCAGAGAGCCTGGCTCATCGCCAAGTGGCGATTAAGGCAATCGACTCTGAAGCTTTACTTGCGACCCCAGCCAATAGCTCCTTTAACGAATTAGTGATTGAAGCTGGAAGGCTCTCCTTACTCAATGAAGGCCGTGAGGTAGAAATTAAATATGGTGAAACAGCCGGGGTTATGTTTAAAAAGTACTAAAATCTTTTAAAATAATAATAGATCGTATGGAATAATTTTTTTTAAGATAAATCTATCTACAAGAAAAAATGCCCTACGCGGAGTAATAAAAATGGTAAGCTATCAACGAAAACCAGTAATCGTGCCAAAAATCTCTACAAATTTCAGGTGTATCCAAACAGCGCTTCCTGTTCCGGAATCCCTGCCGCTTTTACAAAAATTTGAAAGACTTGAACCACAATCCATGTTGGGGCAGCCGCCTCTTATTTGGGATCGTGCGGAAGGTTTTCAGGTTTATGATAAATGGGGAAATAAATGGCTGGATTGGTCTTCCGGGGTATTGATAACAAACGCGGGGCATGCCCATCCAAAAATTATACGCGCCCTTCAGGGGCAGTTAGACAGGCGGTTGGTCGCCTCTTATGTTTTTTATCACGAAAAACGGGCGGAGCTGGCAGCGTTATTAGAAGATTTGACGCCGGAGAGGTTGAATAAAGTTTTTTTATTATCT
>JAJRVW010000210.1 GCA_024277115.1 Calditrichota bacterium | reverse complement strand
TTATCAATGTTAATAAATCTCCCCCTTTGGAAACCCCCTCTGGAATGTGGATATATGGATAACCCTATCGGGTTACCCACATACCCACATTCTTAATAGTAATAATATTAGAATATTATTACTTTGTAAATCTAAAGGCCGAAGGAGGAGATCTTAAGTTGATTATTCAAGAACAAAGAAAAATGCCCAAATTTAATAATATCCTTGATAATATTACATTTTGTTGTCATGAAGATGCCAGGTAATTATTTCGTTTATATTATTGTGCTGTCAGGTATTTCTACCTGACAGCTTACCAGATTACCCCGTGTTTCCTCCTATAATTATATGGAGTAACGCGGAATACAATTCCTTTTACGATCAAGTTCGAGATTGTAAATCCCGAACAGTTTGATTAATTCCCCTTTTGCGAAGGGGGTCTGTCCCGAATTCGTTTCAACGATTTTGTTTATATCTCATATTTTAGTTTTTGAAAGTAATTAAAAAATACTTTTAAATATTATTGTGTCTTACACTGTAAAATCAAGCATTCCAATCTTAATACCAACGTGGGTTTTATATATATTTTTTTCATAAGCTAAATTTAAATATGGCGGTATAATTTATGTTTTTCCATTCTTTCCCACATGTCATTTGTCTTAATTCAGTAATAGATACTTTATGAGACATTTATTAATTGGTTTGTGGTTAATTAATTATATATTTACCGCCATGTATTAATTTAGTTAATCTAATTATCAAAAACATGAGCATCTCCATCCAGGGTATCAAACAAAAAGCTTTCATTATTGATGAAAAAGATAGTCTTTGTAAGAAACTATCTATGCTAATTGAAGGGCATTGCACCATCGGGGTAAAGGAAGCCATCAAAAAGTATGGCTATACCGAGCAAAGGTATTATCAGTTATTAAAGCAATACAATCAAGGTGGGGCCGGAGCATTGACAGACAAAAAGCGTGGCTCTGACAAACAACCGGTTCGTACCCAGGAAGCGGTAAACCAAACAATCAGGCTTCGGTTTTTAGACCCATTTGCAAGCGCTGGGGTCATTTCCCAAAAGCTAAAGCAAATTGGTTATAATGTCAGCAGGCGCAGTGTTGAAAGGACGATAACGGATTATGGGCTTCAAAAAAAACGCATACGCTAAATCCAAAAAAAGAGAAACAAGACGTTGAGGTTCAGGTTTCAAAACGTGAAAAAAGAACAATAAAAGTTACCCCGGAAAGTAATGAGCGGGTTTTCAGGGAATCATTATCAAACAAAGTAAGCAGTACCATAATAGGGTTATGGTTTCTTATCGCCGAGCATTTGCAATTGGGCAGTTGGGATCTGATAAAAGGCTACACCGGATCAACTGATCTTGATATTGAACCCCGTATCGCAATGCAAATTGTCAACGAAGCCTCTCTTTGTAAGAACCGGGTTAGAAGGAAAAACTATATTGCCCATCAGGGTTTTGAGCTATTAAACGGGCTTGGATTTCTGGCAACCGATGAACACGTTCATTATTTATTAGACAATTATACGGTCTGCCAGGCACAGGAGCTACAAGGAACACTGGCAGCAATAAGATTAAACAACGGGCATTATGAAGGAGATATAATAGCCATAGATCCCCATCGTATTGTATCTACCACGCAAAGGGTAATGCCTAAAAAGAAAAAGCAACCTGGGAGCCCCTCAAAAAAAATGCTCCAGACATTTTTTGCTTTAAACACCCAAACAGGACAACCGATAGGATGTGGAATAGGATCACCCGGGGCAAATACAACCAAAGCGACTCTAGATTTACTTAACATGGTGCAGCGGGTGAATAAAAAAGCATTGATACTAGCCGATAAGGAACATTTTACTGAAAAACTAATACGCGGAATAAATCAGGATTACCAATTTGAATATTTAGTGCCGGTTATATCGACAGTCCGGATTAAAAAAATAGAGAGATCGCTGTCTTATAAAATGCAATGGGCTGGATATGGAGTAGCAGAAACCGTGTTCAATTTTAGCAGGCATAAAGAAAAATATCGTTTAATCGTACAGCGGGAAGGTGAAACCGAACCAAGCTATCGATATAAATCTTTTTTATCTTTATCAGATAAGCCGGCAACGACACTCATCTCTGAAATGTACCGTGAACGATGGTCCATCGAAGATTTCTTTAACTTCGATGGAGCGATGGGATTTGACAGGGCCTCTACATTTAATCTCAATATTAGATATGGAAAAATGTCATTGGCATTGTTGGCCCAGGCAGCATCATATCAATTCAGACAAAAATTACCACAACCTTATAATCGCTGGAATGCAACACATTTGTCTGATGCTGTATTTAACAAAATTGATGGGGACATAAGGGTCAAAGATGATACTATTATCATCACATGCTATAATGCCCCAGAAGGATTAAACTTGCAGGAAAACTACCAGAATTTGCCTGAAAAATTATTGGCTCAGCGGATTAACCCAAGGGCTCCCTGGCTATATAACTTTAAAGTAGATTTTAGATTTAAATAACCAATTTACTAAAATAAATACCCCTAATAAAATCGCTG
>JAJRVW010000209.1 GCA_024277115.1 Calditrichota bacterium | reverse complement strand
TTATCCGCACCGGCATGAGCATGAAGGCAGCAAATAAGGCGATGAACCGGACATTGCAAAGGGCCCTCGCCGTTCTGATCGGGTTTGTGGTAATTGGGGTAATATTGTTTAACCTCTTTATAAACAATCAAAACTATAATTCATTGACCGATGCCTATGCGAAGATTAAAACCTATACGGGGAATATTCTCGAAAATATGGCCGATGCCGTAGTTGTTGTTGATGAAAACGGGAAGATAACTTTATTTAACCAGGCCGCGGAGAAGCTGTTTAACACCCCAAGTCCCAAAGCTATCGGATCGTTGTGCAGCCATATTATTGGCAAGCAAACATCGCTACTGGATGAGACCCTGCTGAGTGGCCAAGAAATTCGGGACAAAGAGGTTGAGTATAATTTAAATTCTAAAACGATTATTTTGTCGGTTACCACCCGGCTTATAAAAAATGAAAAAGGCGTGATTGATTCTGCGGTTGCCGTATTAAAAGACCTGACCGAAAAGAAGGAATACGAAAAACGCTTGCAAAGAAATGAAAAACTTACGGCAATGGGCGAGTTGGCCTCGGGCGTGGCTCACGAAATCCGAAATCCCTTAAACGCGATCGGTATAATTGCCCAGCGTTTTTTATACGAATTTGAAGTCGTCGCTAACAAGGTTGAGTTTACTGAGCTGGCAAATTCTGTCGTTTCTGCCACACAAAAAGTGAGTTCGATTATCCAGCGGTTTTTAGAGTTTGCCCGACCGGCGAAACTGGACTTACAAAAAACTATTTTAAATGAGAGTATAAAAAAATCAATAATTCTTGTAGAAAGCCTTGCCAAAGAAAAAGAAATTTTGTTGAGTTTTGATGCGCATAAAAATATCGGTGCATTTATTGATCCAAACCAGATTGAACAAGTGTTGGTAAATATTTTGCAAAATGCCATCCAGGCAACGGCAAAAGCTGGCAAGGTTTTTGTATCGGTAAATAAATTATCACAGGTTGCCGAGATTATAATTAAAGACACAGGCGCCGGCATAGAAAAAGATAAAATAGACCGCATTTTTGACCTGTATTTCACCACAAAAAGTGATGGCACAGGAATGGGTTTAAGTATTTCGCACCAGATTATTTCTGAGCATAAAGGGAAAATTGAAGTGGAGAGCACAATTGGCAAAGGCACCACTTTTACGATTACATTACCACTTAACAAGGATATGGCATGACCGGTGATTATACAATTTTAGTAATCGATGATGAACAAATGCAGCTCAGCGCCTTGTCCGGTTTTCTCAAAAAGAAAAAATTTAAGGTGATTGAAATGCTCTCGGCGCTAGAGGGCCTGGAAAAATTAAAAAACAATCCGGTTGATTTAATCCTAACAGATTTTAAAATGCCGGAAATTACCGGAATGCAGGTTTTGGAACGGGCAAAGGCCATCAACCCGGATATTGATGTTGTGGTTATGACCGCTTATGGAAGTATCGAGTCGGCCAAAGAAGCCATCCAAAAAGGGGCGACCGATTACCTGACCAAGCCAATCGATTTATTGCAGCTCGAAAATATCATCAAAAAAATACGCGAACGAAAAAGGCTGATCTCCGAAAATTTGGAATTAAAAAAGCAGTTGACCGAAAAGCACCACATCAAAAATATAATCAGCCAAAGCCCCGAAATGGACGAGGTTTTAAACAAAGTGGCGCGCGTGGCAAACAGTAAGGCCACGGTGATGATCCGTGGCGAAAGCGGCACAGGCAAGGAGCAAGTGGCCCAGGCGATCCATGCCTCCAGCCCGCGGAGTGACAAACCTTTTGTGGCGGTTAATTGCGCGGCGCTTACCGAAACCCTTTTGGAAAGCGCCCTGTTTGGTCACGAAAAAGGCGCCTTTACCGGGGCCGTGCAACAGGTAAAAGGCCGGTTTGAAATCGCCGATGGCGGCACATTGTTTATTGATGAAATCGGTGATATCCCACTTACAATGCAGGTGAAACTTTTACGGGTAATCCAGGAAAATGCCTTTGAGCGGGTTGGCGGAACCGAAACCATCCATGTGGACCCGAGGATTGTGGCAGCTACAAACCGTAATTTGGAGAAGATGGTGCAGGAAGGCACTTTCCGCGAAGATTTATATTACCGCTTAAATGTGATCAGCATAATTATCCCACCGCTAAGGGAGCGGCGTACAGACATTTTACCTTTGCTTAATTATCTTCTTAATAAATTTTCAGAAGAAAATGGCAAAGAAATAAAAACATTGTCAAAAGAAGCGGCCGATCTTTTATTAAAGTATCATTTTCCGGGCAATGTGCGCGAGCTTGAGAATATTGTAGAGCAGGCCGTTGTATTGAGCCTGGAAAATATTATTACAACCGAAGACCTCCCTTTTAATATTCAGGAAAGCAGGAGCGAGGAGAGCCTCTCTAAAGGGACGCTTGAACAAAGGCTGGACAGCTTCGAAAAAAAAATAATCCTCGATGCGTTAAACAGCACCAATGGCGTTCAGACCCGGGCGGCAAAATTACTGGGCCTAAGCGAACGTAACCTGCGCTATAAACTCAAAAAACTTGGTTTAAAATAACATCAAATTAATATTTGAATTGATTATCCCATAGTGATGTCATGCTGAAAGCATCTTTTTTTACGGCTTTTCCAAAAAAGATTTTAACAGAATAGTATTTCCTGCAACCTTTATTTATTCCAATCCGGGTCTTAAATAAGCGACGATTTTTGGTTTTCTCCTCGACCATTTTCGTCGAATTTCTTTAAACCCACACCCTGTAATTCACTTCTAAAAAACACATTCCCCCTGTTAAGCCTGGCAATCCGCCATTTAATAATCCCCTGTTCCTTTTGGCACAGCTCTTGCCGATAGACCAATCAATAATTAAAAAAGAAAGATTCCGGAATGGGTTTATCAAACAACATAGCGATCCTGATTATCGTTTTTCTATTTGGTTTTAGTGGTCAAAGCATTGCACAGGAAGGCGATAAATCCACAAGTGCACCGCAAGAGAACCGGGATAAAATTATTGGTTTTGAAGATAAAGACCAGGACGGGATAAATGACTGCTTTGTTGATGCGAATGGCGATGGCCGCAATGATGTTGATAATAAAGCCTACAAACACACTTTCAAGTTTGCGGATAAAAATGATGACAAAATAAATGATTTGTGGGTTGACCGCGATGGCGATGGGGTAAATGACATAAGTTTTGAATTTACAATGCAAGAAAAACAGATGATCCGGCGTAACGTGCTCGATGCCAATGAAGACGGGTTTAACGATGTTACCGGCGAAAAATATGATGCCAAAAACCATAATTGGATGGGCCGTAAATGGGGCTTTTGGAATGAAGACGATGGTGAACTACAGGGATCGTTTATAGATGCGGATGCCGATGGCATTGATGACCGTTTAAATAACGATCGGCGTAATATGGGGCATGGCCCGAATAAGATGAAAAGGCAGGACACGTTTATCGATGAAGACGGGGATGGAATTTGCGATTGGCGTACAGACTTTTTAAACCAGATGGGCAACCATGGAAAAAGTAAGCATATGGGCGGGAAAAATAAAAACAACGGGTCGCACCACTAATGAGAATTCAATCGCTTAAAATAAAATCCCTGATCATTCTATCGGTTCTGTTTGCTACTACAGTATCAGGGCAGTGGACAAAAAGTGTATCGCTCAACTCCGGTTATGATAGCAACGCCTTTCGTAATTCTGCCAACCAGCCCGATTTTGTGAACCAGCTCTCGGGCTATCTTGCAAAATCTACAAGCGGTGAAAATTGGCAATTACGTGTTTTTTATCGTGGCAACTTAAGCCTTTTTAAAAACAATAACGAACGCAATTACCACAGCCATAAACTTGGTACAGCCTGGTCCCGCTATATTTCCGGTAAAGGCAACTTGTTGAACCTGGGGATAAATGGCAGCCTGCGTAAAAACGGCGCTGTTTATAATTATTATGATTTCCGGGAAGCATCGGGTTATGGCAATATAAATTTTAAAATGGACGCCACATCTAACTTTGTTACAGGCTATAAATTGCGCGGCCGTTGGTATGCCAACCTGCCCGAACTCAACTACCTGGAGCATTATTTCTTCGCCCGTTTTTCCCATTCTTTCCAAACTCGTACAACGCTGCAGCTGGAAGGTAATTTTGGGACAAAAAGATACAGCCGGCAAATAACAGAAACCATAGGTGATAATTGGAACGATGATTGGAATATCGGTGGGTACAATAATCACGAACAAGGCCGCAGGTCAGGACATCAGGGAATGGGCAGAAATGACAATTGGGCTGCCGATAACCCGCAGGTTACAAGCAGGCCAAGCAGCGATCAATGGGTTATAAAGGCACGCGTGGCCCAGTCTTTGTCAAAATCAACCGGGTTAAGTGTTAATTTTCTTTTAAGAAGAAACAGCAACGAAAATGTGCGTTATTTATCGGGGCAGGTTTCCGGGTATGTTTCTGAAGATGAATTATTTGATGATCGCTATGGGTATGAAAGTGAAGAAATTGAAGCTATGTTTACACAGATTTTCCCGTGGGGGATCACATTAAAATCGGGCTTTGAGCCCAAGTGGAAAAACTATGTAAACCGGCCGGCGCTGGACAGCCAGGGTTCTGTTTTGGCTTCCCGTGAGTTAAGGACAGACAGGCAAATGATCGCCTGGGCTGGTGTAAGTAAAGTGTTTTCAATCTTGGATGGTAATGATGCACGTGCAGAAATTGAATATACCTGGATAGACAATCAATCGAACGATGCCTATTATAATTACCAGATAAGCATTGTTACGGTAGGACTGGCAATATCGTTATAATAAAAACAAACTATAATCTACCAAATTAATTAGGAGGTACAATGAGCTTTTATAGAAAACTAATCCATACAGCGCTGGTATTGGCTGTGGCTTTATCTTTACCGGCATTTTCACAAGACTGGCATGGCGATCATGACGGATGGGACGGTGACCATGATAATGGTTATCGTGATTGTGACGGGCGCATGGACCCGGATTCCTTGCAAACCATAAATGTTTCGGGTACGGCAATTGTCGTTGATGGCCCGATGCATTCAATCTATTTTTTAGATGAAGATGGCGATGGCGTGGAAGATTACCGCCTTAATTTTGGGCCTTTCTGGTACACACCCGATAGCAGCAATGCGGTAAGGCCGCAGGATGGCGATGCCATTACTATAAGCGGTGGCAGCCATGATGCAAACATGGACAGCCTTTCCGTGATTGTTGTTACAGAAATAAATGGCCTTTTTTGGCGTGACCTTATTGCCCCAACATGGAATTATATGGGGCGCCACAATGGTGACCACAACCTGCATAACCAAATGGGCTTCGCTTTTGGCTGGATGCACGACTCCTTGCGAACAATGCAAGTATCCGGCACTATTTTAACCGATACAATCATGAATTTTACCCAATATTATCTTGATGCAAACCAGGACAACCAGCCGAATTATTTCCTTAACTTTGGCCCACCATGGTATGCACCAGCCAATGGCGCGCAACGTCCTGTTGATGGTGATGTCGTAATAATTTTGGGCGGGATGATGGAAAACCATGACTTACCTACAATTATGGTTTATGAATTAAACGGTCAAACCTGGCGCGATTCCGTGGCATTTGGGATGCATTTCGGCGGTGGCTGGATAAATAAAGATATGGATCATAGCCGTTATTTTCACACCATGTATGATTCGCTTGACGGCATGCATATAAATCCCGGTTGGCATGGAAATGGTGGCCATGGCCATAACAGAATGGACGATAGCCTGTTCTGCCAAATCCTGGAAGTTTTTCCGCAAAACATCCCGAATGGCCAAGGCCAGCACATTATGGTTGGATACGAAGTTGCCATGTTTAACGCAGATGGACAAAATAATATGTGGATGGATGGCCGAAATGGTGGCCACATGAGCTTTAACTCTAAAGTTGATTTTACCTTTCATTACAGCGACATCCAATTGATGGGCGAGAATATGGATGAAAACAGTTTACAGGCAAAATACTGGGACAACCAAACCAATGGCTGGGTTGTTGTAGATGATGCCGTAATCGACAATAGTTCCAATACGGTTACATTTTCCAGTAATGATGTGAGTAATTTTATCATCCTTACAGGTACAGAATCCGTAACGGCAATCGATGATAATAAAGAGTTGCTCTTAAAAGGTTTTGCGCTAAAACAAAATTATCCCAATCCGTTTAATCCGGAAACAAATATTGAGTTTGAACTTCAGGAAAATGGATTTGTAAGCCTGAGCATTTATAATGTGCTTGGCCAGAAAGTCGCAACGCTCTTAAATGAAGCGATGAATAAAGGTGTGCACAGTGTAAAATTCCAGGCAAATAATTTCCCTTCAGGAATCTATTATTATGCCCTGGAAAGTAATGGCAGCCAGATTGTACGCAAAATGACTTTGATGAAATAATTGTTGCAAATCATTAAATTACTTAGTATCAGTCGAGAAAGCATTAGTGATACAAAGTACCACAATAAGCTTCATACAACTGACAGTAAGTTTTATCTGGCTATTGCCGAAATTGTGAAGCAGGAGACTGTCATAATAAGTTAGAACCAACTACGGGGATCAGAAATGATCCCCGTTTCTTATAAAAGGAGACCCACACAAACCGCTTAGCCTCTTCCGATAGAAACCTGTCTGAATCTTAGTCACCACAGCAAATGTCCTTTCCTCACTTATAATTTTAAATTTACATACAAAATATGCGGCTTATATTTAGTTTGCTTAAACAACCAATTAAAAGTTTAGAACAAATTGACACCTATCAAAGGCAGCTTACTTATTTTTAATTTTCTTAGTATCGGTCTTTTTAAACTTATCAAACGAACGCATCCCGGCAATGCCCAACATACCTGTAATCAGACTATAAAGCATGGTATAATCCAAAGGCTCAGGCGGATTATCCACATTGGGAAGCCATAATAAAAGCGGGTATAATATAAATTGATAAAACAAAGCAAGCGCCCCAACCCAGCCAATGGCCGGACGCCAGCCTGCCACAAAAAAACTGCCACTTTTGGCTTCTTCGATATTAATCTTTGTTTGGGCGATATTCTGGTCGGCTAAAATTTGGCGTTCTTTCAGGTTAAATTCCCGTTCGGCTTTCATCTGTTGGTTTTTTAACTCCAGGCGTTCCTCATCGGAAGTAAACAAATTATCTACTGTTTCACCCACGGCTTTTACAAGATCGCCGCCACCTAATAATTCTGATAAAAATCCCATTAGTATCCTCCCAATGCGCGGTTAATCCAACCCAATAAATATTTTTTCTGGCTTCTGTTTTTCATACAAATATCCCGGTAGCGGGCAATTTTTGAAATGATATACAAGGCCAGAAACATTTCTTCATCGGCTTCATTGATCACCTTTAACGAACCCGAGCCAATTATACCATCGGCCGGTTTTATACTTAGGGCAATCTGTGCCAAACGGCTTGCCGTACGCACGCCCATGTTTACGGCCGTATCGAAAATATTTTCGGCAATCAGTTCCGATTGGATTTCATCACCGCGGACACGGTCCCAGTAGTCACGTTTGTAAATATCGCGGGCTTGTTGTTCGGTAAGGTTGCGTATATCGAGCGTGGGGTACGAACGTTGCGATATACCATATTTTGTTGCGCCGCCCCGATCATCGGGATCGTCGGTAAAGCGGGAACCACCTTCACGCGCAAGGGTTTTCACAATTGCGGCATTAAAATCGGCCATAATAAACTCCGGTTAAGTTCGGTTGTGCATCCTTGCAAAAGTTAAATCCGGTAGGAAAAATAAAATCTAAAACAAACCATCCACAAGCAAATTTATCCGGCCATAAAATCGACCTTTCAGCTTTTGGCTATCCACATAACCCTGTGCATAGCCCGCGGCAAAACGCAACACGCCATATCCAAAAGAGAACTCACCGCCATAGCTGTAAACATCTGTGCTTAAAGATAAATTGGAATCTTCAATCCGCGCGCCGTCAAAAAATGCGCTGACGGCAACTTCATCTACAGGTAAAATCAAAATCTTCATAGAGGTTTTTGGGGCGATGACATAAGAGATTTCAGTAGAGCTCCACAAAAGCTGATCACCAAAGATATTTCTATCAACGCCGCGGACCGTTTTAGTATTCCGGTAATCACGGGGAATATTATAAACATAATCCTGATCAATGCCTGTTAAGGCCGATGGGGAAACAGCGCCCTCGGCTTTTGTAAAATTGAAGCGGCTCACAATACCCAAATCTTCTAAAAATAAATTTGTACCTGCCTTAATATTCGCCTGTAAAAGTGAAAAATCCCAAAGTTTGTCTATCGACTTATAATATTTAACCTCACCATAAAGCTGCCGTTTGGGAAAAATGCCTTGCAATTTTGTTGGCACATTATAACCACTTCCAAACGCTATTGATGGCCCATAATGGGATAAATTTATATCGCCCGGCGCTTTTGAAAACTTATCGGTAGAATAACCGAAATTAAATTTAAAAGGCAAGCGCGGGTTACCATCCCAGAAACGTGCAAGGCCAACATTAAACAGGCCATAATTATGTACAAGCGGTGTATAATCGCCATCGAGGCGGGTTAAAATGCCCGGGCCATGATAAAAAAGTGATGTAAAATCCACATCAAAAAACTTGATGGAATGTAAAAGGGTAAGAAATGAATTTTGCCAGTTATCAAAGTACAAAAGTCCATTGGCGGCAATAATTTGCCTTTGCAATGCCTCGATCCACACCGTGGAAATAAATAATCCCGCACCCTTTTTCTCATCATAAATGGGGTAAGGAATCGTTTGTAAATTGATCAAATCGCCCTGTGGAAATAGATAACTTTCAACTTTCTTTTGCTTTGCGATTGCAGCGCCCTCGCCTTCAATGGAATCGGGCGTGGCCACTTTTTTTGTCCAGCTTGAATACTTTTTGTTATCTTCCCGCCACTGAGGAAGGATGGACATTTTTAACAGTGAGTCCACTTTTATAGCAGCAAAAACTGTATTGGAGCCGGCATCTTTGTGCATGGTTATGATTTCATTTTTACGGGTGTCAAAACTGTGCAACCAAAGTGGAAATTGCTGATTGATTTTAACTGAAATTTTTTCTGTTTGCCGGTTTAAAATTGCAATGGCCGGGTTATTGTCAATCATCTGATTAAAGGCGATGTAATCCTTGTTTAAAATAATCGGGTTACGGTTAGCCGCCATATCATCCGTAAGTTTTGCAACGATGCCATCCTTCAAAATATATAAATCGCGCTGGGCATTTTTTGCCTGTGCCTCAAATAAAATTGCGCCCTTTTCCATGCCAATCATTTGCCCGATGGGCTGATCCGTTGAATAAAGCTTATTCCCGGAAATTATATTTTCTTTGTTTAGAAACGGATTGTAAAATTTTTTAATAATCGTTTTATCTGCACGTGTTTCTGCAAGGATCAAATCATTTTCATCCGTAAAAGTCGCATTAAACGCCCGGATATTATCCGCCACTTTTTTTATGGATGACGATGTGCGGTCATAAACAAACCACTCATAATCTATGCCGGTTTGATTAAATCGTGCACTTATGTTGTAGCGTCCAAAGGCAATAAAATTATTGTCCGCACTTAAAAAAAGTTTTGTAGTAAAATTATCGGTGATAGTTCTTAAAACGGTTGAAGTACTATTTTTAATTTGAACAATATACGCCGTTTTATAGAGGTGATTGGACTCTTCAATCGTCGAAACCAGATAAGTTGAGTCGGCATCATTTAGCGGGATAATTTGCAAATCGCGATAACCAAAGGAAGGTAGCGTTTTGGAAAAAGCCAGCACAGGGTATCGTGCCGCCTTGCTGCCATAATAAATAATCAGGTGGCGGGCAAAATAGGGGAAAAGGTCTTTGGGTTTCTTGCTGTACACATTTTTAAAAGCTTCGTCAAAATTATAATAAAAGCCATCCTTTTCGTAGGCCATCAAGTTTACCAAAGAGGAATCGCCAAACTGATCAGCCAGGTAGCGAATGTAGGCGTGGCCCGCGGCGTACAACAAGCGGCCGTTGCTTAAATCGGATAAAGAATTATAATTAAACCGCCCATTAAGAACAGCCTCTTTTAGATAAATATCGCCACGGAAAGGCGCCCAGGTCTCAGCAAAATATTGAGCGGTGCCTTCAAAAAACCAGCGGGGCGTTGTGGCCAATGTCAGTTTGCCCAGCAAGTTGGCAGTACGCTTTATGGCCCTAAAGGTGACGTGATGGCCAAGCTCATGCTCCAAAACCTGTTTATACCAGGTATGTGGCCCGCTCCAATAATCGAGGTACATGGAACTGCGGGCAAAAATGACAATGGCGTTTTCTATGGCGTAACCATTGGAAATATCCGGCGCATCGGTTAGGATGATACGTGTTTTGGTTTCATCAAATTCGGCCAAGGGCACGCCATGCAAGGCTGCCAATCGGGGAATGGCGCGATCGGCAATATTAACCATGGAATCGGCAAGGGCTTCATATCCGGGATTAAACTCCAAGGTGACATATTTGCCGTGCATTTTTTTCCAATCGGAAGCAAAAAGGGAATGAACCGAAACAAACACTAAAAGGATAACAAGATGTGAATTTTTCATATTAGACCGGGTAAAGTGAAATTAAATTTTGGAAAAACGTTCCAGATTTTGAAAATCTGGAACGTCTCAACTATGAGTATAAAATATTTAATAATCGTTTTAAATCAGGCGCAATTAATTTAAGGGAAAAATTATTTTAATTACCATATAAAATCGCGGATAAGCAGGTGAGACTGAATTTGCTGTAAGAAGACCTGATTACTGTTTTTTAAAACCACTTTACTTTGCCAACTTCCTTTTGTACAATAATTTCAGTTCAGATTATTACGGTTAAAAATTTATATTTTATACGGATGCAATCGCTTGGAGCGATGGCATCCCTTTTCGCTGAAAAATTATGCTAAAAAAACCCTTACTTCCCATCATCCTTATTTCCTTCATCATAAACCTAAACGCTCAATGGCCCACCACCGTGGACACCGCCTTGTTGTAGATTATGGCAGCTATCCCTACCTGGTTGTGGATGAAGGAGACCAATCGATAACCATAGCCTACCTGGCAGATAATGGTATTTGGGCAAAGAAATTTGACAAATATGGCTACCCGCTTTGGAATGGCAACCATGTGGTTTTAACTGATACGGCTTACGGCGGACTGATAAATCAGTTGGCTTGGCCCTCAGGCCAATGGGGTGCGGTAATTAGTGATGGTAATGGCGGTATAATCATCGCTTGGGAGGATTTCCGCCATTCAACTTTTAATGATTTTGATGGCTACCCCGAAGGAAGCGAAGTATACCTGCAACGTGTGGATAGGGACGGCAATATTTTATACGGCACAAACGGCAAATTAATAAGTAGCCCGGCCACCGATGGTTGGCATAGCATCGGCGATATGAAACCGGATTATAATGGTGGATTTTATATCGGATTTAACCGGGACAGTACAGCGGAGATAAGTGTTCTCAAACATTTTGATTTGGATGGTAATTTACTTTGGGATAAGTACTTTGAGGGGCTCTATATGGAAGTTTGTACGACTAACAAAGATGGTGAGGTTTTTGTAAATATTAACCCTACAAGCGGCGGTAGCCGACAAAAGGTTGATTTCGATGGAAAGTCTTTATGGCCAGATACCCTAGTAGGGGAAATTAATGATGAATTGGAATATAGGTGGGGTGGCTCTTATCCGGATGGTAAAGGTGGTGTGATAGGCGTTGGAGGTGCGGGTGAACTAAAGATAAGGGGAGTGGATTCCACCGGTCAGTATGCCTGGGATGAAGTGGACTTGAACGAACAACAACAAGGATTAATAGGTTATGCCCCTGATACAAAGGGAGGGCTTTATGTTTGTTGGACTGAAGACTCCATGCGTATCCAGCGAATAGAAAAAAATGGAAATGTCAAATTTAACCCACCTTTGAAAATCCAGGAAAACGCTTCAGGAACTGATATTATACAATCAGATGGTGGGGTAATCACTATATACGGTAGGGCTTATGACGGTATCGCCAACCTTTATGCGCAAAAATTTGATAGCAATGGCGTAAAACAATGGCCGGACTCTGGCATCGCTTTTCATATAACCGAAGAAGAATTTTTGTGGTGGCCCGTTAAGCGGATTTTTTCCGATTTTAATGACGGCGCCATTTTTTTATGGACAGAATGCTGTAATGGAAACCAAATATTACTTAAACAAATTTCTGCCAATGGGATACTCGGGGAAGTTATAACAAATATTCAGGATAAAAAGCAGCCGCTTACAACGACTTTCAAACTATATCAAAACTATCCAAACCCGTTTAACAATAGTACATTTATTTCCTTCCAAATTTCCAGCCGTGAAAAGGTGACTTTAATAATCTTTAATACACTTGGCAAAGAAATCGCAACCCTTAATGATAAGGGCCTGGCACCCGGCTTTTACAGCCCATCGTTGACATTGGAAAATTTGTCCAGCGGGGTTTATTATTATCAATTAAAAGCAGGCGGCCAAACCATCACCAAAAAGATGCTGCTCATCCAATAAAGTCAGCGCAGACCTTACAGGTCTTAGTGGCCTGCAAGGTTTCCTGTTAGTTAACTACCTAAGTTCACTAAAGAAATATTTATTTTTAGAACTCACCCCTAAAACACCATTTTCCCCTATTCGTCCCAATAACCCCAATCCGATTTTTGAACACTTTTTTTATTGATGCCGGTTATGAGGAAAAAAGCCCGCAACCCGCCGTGCCAAAATTTTTTAAATACGCCTTTCTCCAGCCGCCGATGATCCGTCTCGTACACTTTTAACTTTCGGTTAAATTTTATTTTCCAACCCGCTTTACGGATACGCCATAAAATATCACTGTCCTCACTATGCGAAAGCGATAAATCGAACCCGCCAATTTGCTTAAGGGCTTGTTTGCGCAGGATCATATTAGAGCCGCTGCCCACGGGAATTGTAAACCAGGCAAAACACATCATATTAAAAGAGTAAAAAAGATAATACCAACGGTATTTTTTTTTGCTGTGTTTCCCGCCCATTATTTCTCCCAGGTTTTCAGGAATGGCCATTTTCTCCAGCTCGTCAAAATAATGTTCATCAAAAATCATATCGCAATCGCTGTACAAAAGCCAATCGGTTGTGGCATGATCAGCGCCAATTTGCCTTGCCTCGGGGATATTACATTCTTGAAAAATCACTTCGGTATTTTGCGGTCTTTGTATCTGGATTAATTTGCGCGTGCGGTCCAAGCTGGAATCAACCACAATAAGTTTTATATGTTTGGGCAAACTATCTAAAAAAGAGATGATATTTTTCTCTTCATTTTTTGTGGGGATAATTACTATAAGTTGGGTTAAATCCATTAACTTTTTTTATTCTACCTTCTTGTTTTAGTTCTTTTGTGATAAAACGGGGTTCCATTAAAAATTCCTTTTGCAAAACCTTTGATTGCTTTTTCCCAGGTTTCATCCGTCATGGCAAATAAAAAGGATAAATGTTCTAGGGCGCTCCCATAGCTAACAAGCTGTTTTTTATAATTGTCCCAAAAATAATAATCCGCTTCAAAAATCAACGCTTCCGATTCTCCACCAGTCATCATCATCACCCCATTGGGCCCGGGCATCATTGTTCCTGGGCGTCCTCTAAACCTGTGAATTTCGAAATTATCAATTACAACTACAAAATGGGCGCTGTCATTTTTTAAAAGTTTTATAAAAGTATTATTTTCTGGAACGCGAACTTTGTATGTGTCTTTATCAATAGTAAGTTTTTTTCGGAAAATTACGATTGCGTCCTTAAATTTGTGTAAAAAGGCAAATATGTGAAAAATTGCCATGTCCTTCCTAAATTTAGTTTGACCAAAAAAACAAAGGAAAAAACATGGCAAAAAGAGAGAATCAAAAGATAGGATTAGTGAAAGAAATCCAAAAAGTTTTGTTGGATGATTCTGATTTCCTGCGTGTGCT
>JAJRVW010000208.1 GCA_024277115.1 Calditrichota bacterium | reverse complement strand
GCTTGACTTTATCAATTTTATATGTGATGTTCATTTATGAGTCTCCTTGTGTTAGGTAATACAATTTAATGGGTTGTGTTTTCCACATTGGGGGGCTCTTTATTTACTAAATTTTTTGATTTAAGGGTAATAGTTTATGTAGCTGAATTTACCACACGGAGCATGATTTCGGTTTGGAAGTTTTTTTCAGTGGCAAATCAGCTAAACACAGGTCGTTAGCCAAAATCGTATTACTTTAAATATTTGGACAAATTATGGAAAATGTAAGTACTATAATTCTCAACATAAGCATTGCAATTATTGCTAGTATTATTACCGCCGTACTATCACTAAGAGTCTTTTACAAACAAAAGTTCTGGGAGTACAAGATAAAAACTTATATAGAGTTAATAAATTCTTTGTATTTACTAAAAAGAGATATTACCGAATCCATTAATTCAACAATGCCCCAACTTGAATCAAAAAATGAATGTAAATTTCATTCGAAATGGAAACAATTAATTGAAGACTTTAAAGAACAAAAAGATATAGGTTCATTTGTTCTTTCAAAAAAAACGGAATCAATTTTAAGTGAATTATTAAAAAAAATTTCTGTAATTGAAAATTCGACTGGTTCTGATTTTAAATACCTAGATGCGATTGAAAACTGTATTGAAGAAATAAAGAAAAGCTCTAAACGGGATTTAAAGATAAATGTTTTTAATAAAAAATAGTACAAGATAAAGGTGCTTTATGAAATTAATTTCAAATATACTTTTAATCATATTTTTTTTATTTTCTACTATTCTTTTAAGTCAGAATAATGATCAACAAAATGATTATGATTTGATAAAAAAATACAAAAAGTTGATATCAATAGATAATAGCAATAAAGATTATTATTATAATTTAGGATTGATTTATCTGCGATTGGAAAACTATTCTGAAGCAAAAGCAACCTTCCACAGTTTATCCTTACTTATTCCTAATGACCCTTCACCTTATTTTTTTATTGGTTTAGCGCATGAACGATCTAATGATTATGAAAATGCAATTTCTTTTTATGAAAAAACAATTAGCAAAGATTCAAAATATGCTGATGCTTATTTTCAACTCGGTGTAGTTTGTGGATATATATCAAAATTTAATCAATCAGTTTTTTATTTCAATGAGTATATCGACCTTAAACCCAATGATCCTTCTGCATACGAATATTTAGGTATGTCTTATCTAATGAATAATAATTATTTATCAGCTATCTCACCACTCAAAAAAGCAAGCGCGTTGAATCCTAATAATTCAAGTTTGTTTTACAACCTTTACCTTGCTTATAAAAATTCAGGGAAAAAAAATGAAGCTATTTCAGCATTAAAAAAAGCAATTTATTTAGATCCTGAAAACAAAGTTTATGTTAACGATTTAAAATCCTATGAAAATGTAAAAAAGCAAACAAAAAATAATTTTTATACACAAGTTGTTGATAATATTTGTCATGTAAACTTTCCACTCAAGCCAGAAAATATGTCAGATATTGTGAACAAAAATTTTGTTTACAGATTTTTTAATCAAGAATATCCTATAATATTTTTATTGGAGACAGAATATGTCGGTCAGTATGAATATTTTAATGAACCTAAAAAGGACGTTTTTTTAAGATTGTTTTTAGCAGAATATCTTAAAAAAACTTATCCTGCTACAAGTATTGAAGATGCGGCAATGGCTGATTATGAATCAAATACGATATCATTTCCAGGTATAAAACAAAAGTTTTCACTCACAAAAAATTATAATGGTCGTAAGTTGGATCAAATATCTGATGTTTGGTTCATTTTTCATAAAAAGAAAAAGATAATAATAAAGTTAATTGTTACCCGGTTTCTATTTAATTATGAAGAAAAAGAAAGTACAGTTAATAAGTTCTTTGAATCATTAAAGATTTATTAATACTTTTGGTCGCGGTAGGAATGCCCATTACTGAGCACCCCCCGCACAGATCCCGGCGTGCGGAACTACCGCACGGGGCTCCTACCTCGGGTCAGACGATCAGGCGTTGAGTTGGATATACATGAGTCAACTTAGGCATAGGAAGATACCGATTAGAAATGAGCATCATTTTGTCCCAGTTAACGGTGGTCTTATGGCTTCTGCGCCGAAGCGTTTTAAACCACAAGCGCACCAGCTCATACCGAAAGGATTTGATCTTAACCCAGTTATAATGAACCCCATAATAGTTATAGTGGCCGGTCAATACTCTCTTTAACCACTTGCCCACTTCTCGGATTTTCCAGTGCATCCGCTTGCTGAGTTCCTCTTTTAACTCTTTGAGTTTGGCGCGCATGCGTTTGGCAATGGTATGCCGTTTAACACGAAAGTTGCCCTTCTTGCTTTTCCCACAGATGTGGGTGAAGCCCAGAAAGTCGAAGGTTTCAGGTTTACCCCTTCCCCTCTCATTACGATCGCGTTCGGCAAAACGGCCAAACTGGATCATGCGCGTCTTCTGCTCGTTGAGTTTGAGGTTATATTTAGATAGACGTTTGCGTAGCTCCTTTGCGAATACCTTTGCATCGGAGTAATACTGGAACCCGATTATGAAGTCATCTGCATAACGGATTATGACCACTTCACCTTGTGCCTTACTTTTTCGCCACCAATCAACCCACAGATCGAGCACATAATGCAGGTAGATATTAGCCAACAAAGGGCTAATGCTTCCTCCCTGCGGTGTGCCTTCGCCCGCGATCTTTAGCTCGCCATGATCGAGGACCCCGGCGCGGAGCCAGCGTTTGATCAGGCGAACAACGCGCTTATCTGCGACACGATGCTTGATGAATTTGATCAGCCAGTCATGGGACAGGCAATCAAAGAAGCCTTTAAGGTCGGCATCGAGAACCCAGTTTATCTTACGGGTTTCGAGCGCTACCGTCACGGCATCCAAAGCATTGTGTTGGCTGCGTTTTTCGCGGAAGCCATAAGAAAAGTTTCGAAAGTCGACTTCGTAGATTTGGGAAAGAACCATGCCCATTGCTTTTTGAACCGTCTTGTCTTCTATCGTCGGAATGCCGATCGGGCGCAGCTTGCCATCCGCTTTGGGAACATAGATGCGTTCCACAGGCGCCGGTTTGTACTGGCCTTTCTGCAATCGTCCGGATAAATCGGACAGGTTCTGCTCAAGGTCTGATTCATAATCGTCCCATGTCGTCTTGTCCACTCCCGCAATGGCTTTGCGTTTTAAGCTATAGAAAGATGTTGTTAGCATTTCTACAGAATAAACATGGTGTAGCAAGGCGGTGAACTGTTCCACCTTTTGGCCTTCTCTGGCCTTTCGCAGCCACCCGGTACTGTGCCCGGACTGCGGTTCCTGCCACCGGCTTTCCCTTGGTCGGTTCCCTTCCCTCCGCCATCTCCGCCGCGGCGTTTTGCATGGCCGTTTTGTTCGATAGTTTCTTCGGTACTATGGAGCCGTCCGACTCCCTGTGTTTGTGCTTCATGATCGTTCCCTTTCGGTTCTTCATGCGATCCGTCATCTACTCCTTAGGTTTCAGTTTAGTCTGTTGCAGGGTTTCCCCGTATGTGGCTAAATAACCGCATACCATAGAACAGACACTTGGGATTAAACACAGGGCCTCCCAGGTTCCGTGCAGAATGCGTGTGTGTTCGCGAATGGTCTCAGACCCCGCCGCATCCCTGTAACCCTTGCCCTTTATTTAGTTCGGGTTACAGAATATTGCCTAAGCGATGTTAGCACACCTCAGGCACGC
>JAJRVW010000207.1 GCA_024277115.1 Calditrichota bacterium | reverse complement strand
CCTGTAATTTAAAATCATAACACTGGCATTAAACGGAATCCGACAGCCAAGGCTCATCCCTAAACCACTCAATTACATGACTATTACGCCATAAAGAAAGTATAGGGCAAATATCGGCTCCGCTTATGCCCATGTCGTTAGGCTAAAAGCAGGAGATCAAAATGAAATTAATAAATATTTTTCTAATTCTTTTATTTACTTTTTTTAATAATGTTAGCGCTCAAGAAAAAGTTGAAATTGTTTTAACTGAGCTTTCTGAAAAACTTCAAAAATATGGGTATGGTTTTATATATAGAGAAGCTAAAAAATACAGTTTTAATTCACTCAAAGATTATAAAAAATATAAAGGCATGAAAGGAACAATAGTCGGTGAGAAAGTTGGACCGCTTTCAACAAAGTTTTATGTAATCTTACTCAAAAATGGTGAAACAGTCTATTCTGAAATTGAAGAACAATATGACCCGTTTTGGATTTCGGGCACCTATTTGGTTTCAGATTTTAATAAAGCAAATGAGTTGGTAGGAAAGTTCGTGTGGGTTAATAAAACAAGATATGATTCACATGACTTAGTCACTGAAACAGGTCTTACACATAAAACAGCAAATATAGAGAAGTTACAAGTTTTGGGTGTTGTTGCACGAAGCCTGCCTACAAAATACATAGCGCCTTTTTATCTTAAGGTTAAAAAAGAAACTGGGGAGATTGGCTACATCAGTTATAAATGTATTTATAAAGAAAATCCTTTGAAGAAAAACTTTAATGATAAGATCAAAAAGCTAATTCAACAACAAAAAATAAGTATAAATATGACTAAAGAACAACTCTTATTATCTTGGGGCCAGCCGAGAAACATAAACGAGTCTGTTGGCTCTTGGGGTGTAAATGAACAATGGATTTACGAAAGTCAGTACGTGTATATTGAAAATGGAGTAGTTACAAGTTTTCAAAGTCAGCGATGAAAGTTCACTAATTTGAGATTAGCAATGGCCAAAAGTAAGGGTATAAAAGCATGGCTCATTATTTGGGATTGGGATGGCGACCATGCTATGCCTAAAAAAAAGATTGAAGCAATATTAAATCCACGTTTATCTCCAAAAACAATTAGAGAATATGTTGAATTAATTTATTCAATTTCAGAGCACTCCTTTTCTGAGCAGGCCGCCATTGCCCATAAATCCAAAGTCAATCCAGATACTGCTATACTCCATCGCATTGGTAATAAATTGACAGATAAGATATATTGTGGCCAAAATCCTTTTTTAGCTGCTTTCAAAGTTAATAATCTTATAGTATCTGGAGACGATAAAAATTCTGTTGAATGGGATTAATTATCTATTATTTGTTTTTTAAAGAAATAATAAAATATTTATAAATTAAATTTAACATTAGGCCTAACAAAATGTACACGGAAACTTCACGCGGACGGTGAATTGGCAACCAGAAGTTCTTTCAGCGTTCGTTCCGGTAAGCATCAGCCGTTAGGCAACGCAAGTTCATTTTATATCAAAGGTGGTTCTTATGAGACTTAAAGTTTTCACATTTATATTTTCAGTTTTTCTTTTCTCACAGGTTTTGGCTCAATCAACACAAGAAATTATTGCGGTACTACCCATTAAGTGTTCTGGATTTGGGGATGAAAATCTAAGCGATACAATTACTGAATTTACACAGAATGCACTTATCAGTTATTCTAATTATAAAATTGTTGAAAAGAGCCAGGTAAATAAAATCTTAAAAGAACAAGGTTTTCAAATGTCTGGTATTTCTGAGAATGCCGTTGAAGCTGGTAAATTACTTGCAACAAAAAAGGTAGTAGTTGGCAGTCTTCTCAAACTTGGTAAAAAAATAACCTTTAGTTTGCGCCTTGTAAATACTGAGACTGGGGAAGTATTCAAATCAGAAAAGAAATCAGCACGAATAGAACTTGAAGATGTAAACAATATTTTAATTGATCCAATCGTAAAATTGCTTTTGTCTGGTGAATCAAAATCATCAATTACGATACTTCTTAAATCAGCAACAGGTCTAAAAAAAATGGATATGTTGGGGAAAACGGATTGTTGGCTTCAGGTATACGTGGGGAATAGACTTATTGGCCGCACAGATTTTATTAAAGATGATAGTTCCCCAACTTTCAACAAACAATTTGAAATAACTGATTATTCAAATGAGATCATACGCATAAAAGCATATGATCATGATGTTACTAAAGAACAACTTTTAGGTGAAGTTGTTTTAGAAAAAGCAAAATCAGGATTGTATCCAATTTTATTTGAATCTGATAATGGCGTAGTTGAAAATCGTGGTCAACTCGAAATAGTGTTTGAGAATTAAAAAAAGTCGGAGATTAAAATGCTAATAAAATCTTTCATAACATTATTGTTTTTGGTAACAAATTTTCTTTTTTCACAAAACTCAGAAATTTATTCCAAGAAACATTCTTTCTTAGGTTCAAAAATAGTGGTCGAACAATTTGGTAAACGTTATCCAAGACAATTACTAATTGAATTTCAAGATAATGATATTGTAAAACAGGAAAACATTAGTGATGGATCAGTTGCAGGTTCATGGGTGGTTGATCTTGACAAAGATGGAAACCTGGAAATAATCGTTTATGTTAGAAGTGCTGGTTCTGGTGGATATGGAGAATTGCACTTTTACGAAGTGTCAAATAATAAACTTATTTCTTTCGAGTTTCCATCTGTTGATTCTAAAATTTTTGATGGCTATCAAGGCCATGATGAATACTCAGTTTCAAAGAATTTTATAGAACACAAATTTCCAATGTACAAAGATTCAGATCCAAATTGTTGTCCAACTGGCGGTGATGTTTCTATTAAATACGTTTTTCAAAATAATACTTTTCAAGAGATTGAGTCTATAAAAAAAACTAAACAAGCCGTTTTAAAAGATGATAAAGAATATTTTAAATTAGCGAAGTCTGCATATTCACAAGAAAATTACAAGATTGCTGTCGAAAATTTTGAAATACTTGCTGAAAATTTTCCAAATAGTTCGTATCACGCTAATGCTCTTTTTATGCTTGGCCTGATTTATTCTAATGAGTTGAACAATAAACAAAAAGCTAAAAAATATTACAAGGCATTTATTAATAAATATCCTGACCATAGTCTAATTGATGATGCGAAATATGAGCTTAAAAGTTTATAGGCTATCTATTCAAGCATTGCCTAACAAAATTATTAACCTGAATTTGCACTTAGGACGATGATCTGGCAATCGAAAGTTTTTTCAAACGTGCAAATCAGGTTATAATCAGTCGTTAGCCAGCATGCAATTATACTACAGGAAGGAGGAGAAAAAAGCTTCCCACATTTAATCACTCGAGCTCTATTTTAATCATTTATTTTTGAAGGAGATTATGTTATGTTTCGAATAACTCAACTTTTGGTTCTGGTACTGTTTCAACTGATTAACCTTGCTTTTTCCCAAGAAGGTGTTACCTATAAAGGAGGAACCTTGATACTCAAAGTTAAAAATGAAATTTCTAATATTGTAACTGAAAATGGAAATGCTAAAATAAATGAAAACTGGTTTGACGATATTTCAACACAATATTCGATCAGTGAGTTAAAACCTGTTTTTCAGAACGACTTCGAAGATATGGAATTATTTTATTATGTTGAATTCCCGACAAGTAATACAGTTGACGCTGTTAAAAGTGCATTCGAAAATGAAACACAAGTGGAGAGTGCATTAAATGTTGTTATTGGTGAATCTTACTCTACACCCAATGATGCACTTTACGCCAACCAATGGAACTTAACTAAAATCGAAGCGCCTGATGCTTGGGACGAAGAATCAGGTAGTTCTTCTGTCATCGTTGCAATACTTGATACTGGGATTGATTTTGGCAATGGAAGCCCGTCTGATATCCACCCAGACCTGAGTGCAAATATTTGGAATGGAAATGGCATGTACGGTAAGAATTACTATTCTCCTGTTGATTTTCCTTTAGATGATGGTGGTCATGGTACACATGTAGCCGGGATTGTTGGCGCTATAACCAATAACTCTATTGGTGTTGCCGGGCTTGCAGGCGGTGGGTTTTCCGGGGATACAGGCGTTAAAATAATGGTGGCAAAAGTTCAGGCACCAGGTTCATTCGCACCATACAGTCTGTGGGTTGCACAGGCCATTGAATGGGCAACTGACAATGGGGCAGACATCATCAATATGAGTTTTGGCTTTGGCTCTGGCAGTTCCACAGGTTGTCCAGAAACGTGGACTGAGCCTTTTCAGGAAATAAAAATTGCCTGTGATTATGCATACTCTAATGGTGTTATCCTTGTTGCAGCAGCGGGTAATGATAGCAACGACCGTACTGTGACAAGTTGCAATGATTTTGGTAAAGCGCCACGCCCAGCTTTTTATTCAAACGTAATTGCCGTGGCAAACACCAATAACACTGACCTTAAATATACAACATCGACGTATGCAGATTATATTGATGTTTCCGCCCCAGGTGCAGTAATTAAATCAACCGATATTAGAACAAGCAATCCCACAGGGTATAATAGTAGGACTGGTACATCCATGTCGTCACCATTGGTTGCAGGACTTGCCGCTTTAATTAAATCTTATGCGCCTAATGCTGACAATGATATGGTTCGTGACATATTGAAAGAAACTTCTGATGATATTGATGCACTTAATCCATCTTATGCCGGTAAATTGGGTTCAGGTCGGATAAATGCAAATTTAGCAATTACTTTATTAAAAGATGTGCCGGCCAAGCCAACAAGTATAAATTTACAAAATGTTAGCAATAAACCTTACATTACTTGGGCTGCAAATACAGAAGCCGATCTGGTAAAATATAAGGTACATATAACTTATGAAGAACGTAATGGTCTAAACCCACGTTTTTGGTCATACAGCTACGCAACACTTTATACAACTGAAACGAATTATACAGATAATAGTTTTTATATTGGTGTAGGAAATACCTACGCATATTATAAAGTTGCTGCTGTCGATATTTTAGACAAAACATCGTTATACAGTACATCTGTCTCGACAACAGGCGGGCTTTTTAAAGAGGGTCAGATAAATGATGACCACAATAATATTCCGATCACCACAGCTTTAAATGCTAATTACCCCAACCCATTTAACCCTTCAACAAATATTCCATTTGATATAGCAAGTGATAGTCAGGTAAATCTTTCTATTTACGACTCTCGCGGCTCACTTGTAAATACCTTAGTAAACCAAACTCTTTCAGCCGGCACATATAATATAACTTGGGCTTCACTTAACTCACTTGGCCACAAAATGTCATCAGGCGTTTACTATTATAAACTGGAAATTAGGAGTCTGAACTCGCAAGAAAACTACATTAATACAAAAAAAATGGTTTTACTAAAATGATGAATATAAAGAATATATTTTTAACCTTTTTATTTTGGGGACCTGTGCACATTTTATGTGCGCAGGTTTTTACAGACACCTTATACAGTATTGCCGATGGATACATCCAATATCATTATGAGGATAGTTTTTTTACTTATATTGAGCATTCAGGAACAATGGCCGTTGGTGATGGAGGCGATCCTTGGGGCTCTGCACTCTATAGCAGGGGGTATTTCGCAATTTCCTTGGATTCATTAAAAGATAATGAAATAGAAAAAATAGTTTTAGAACTCTATCAGCAAAACTCAGCAGGTAATGGAATTCCAGGAACATATCCCGCCTTCTGGGTGAAACCTTATCATCCACCAATGATCATTGATCATATCCTGTATGGTAACCATCCTATATCTGGGGATTCCCTCTTTTGGAAAGATTGGACAGCAGGAAATGAAGGCGACCCCAATACACTTAGTTCAAATATTGGTGTTGTAACGGATGATAGTGTAAAAGGTTGGAAAAGGCTTACAGTCACGCAATATGTACTTGCTGATATTGCGGCAGAGCGCAATAGCAGCCGCTTCCGTCTACGTTTGACCATGAGCCATGATGATGACCGTTTAGCTGATAATATTGGTATCGCGACCTTGGAGACGAAATATTCGAGTAATTCTGTACCTCGGTTGATCTTTTATTATAAAAATACAACGGCAATCAATGATATAAATCATATACCAAGTAAATCAACCCTATATCAAAATTATCCAAATCCTTTTAACCCGGTTACAAATATTTCATTTTCTTTATCAGGACCAAAAACTGTTTTTTTAAGTGTTTTTGATCTCTCCGGTCGTTTAGTTAAAATCCTTATTCAGGGTGAAAAAATAAATGGTAAAGTTACCATCCAATGGGATGGTTCAAATGATATAGGTAGTGTTGTTTCAAGTGGTATTTATATTTATACATTAAAAACCCCAAAACAGAGTATTTCAAAAAAAATGTTGTTTCTCAAGTAAATTAGAGGTTTGATCGCGGTAGAGAGGCGGGTTGCCCCGCTCCCCCCGCACAGATCCCGGCGTGCGGAACTACCGCACCGGGCTCCTACCTCGGGTCGGACGTGTAAATAAAAATCTACCGTACATGATTGACCGTATGTGACAAAGCAATTCCGGTACTGTGCCCGGGCTTTGGTTTGATCAACCTGTTCCCCTTGGTCAGTCCCCTTTTCTCCACGACCTCCGCAGCAGATTTTCTCATACCTGCATTGTTCGGCGCTTCTTCGATACTATGGGACTGTCTGACTCCCTGAGACCGTTCATCGTGGCCGTGCCCTTTCGGTTCACCACGCGAACCATCAGTCTGGCTTTAGGTTTCAGCATTGTCCTGTTCCCGGGTTTCCCCTTACGTGCCTCAATAGCTGTATACCATGCCAAAACTCTGGTTAATCTCAGGGCCTCCCAGGTTCCGTGCAGAATGCGTGTGTGTTCGCAAGTGGTCTATGACCCCGCCGCATCCCTGTAACCCTTGCCCTTTATTTAGTCCGGGTTACAGAATATTGCCTAAGCGATGTTATGACACCTCAGGCACGCGAAACGAGTTTTCGGGGCTCAATACACTGCTTGCACATACTCCTGTCAACGCTTAACTTGTAGCGTTACCGAT
>JAJRVW010000206.1 GCA_024277115.1 Calditrichota bacterium | reverse complement strand
TCAATCGTCAATCGTCAATCGTCAATCGTCAATCGTCAATCGTCAATCGTCAATCGTCAATCGTCAATCGTCAATCGTCAATCGTCAATATAAAGCCATGCCCCCAATCTGGAAAACACATCCCGCAAGCGATAAAAGCCGACAGCAGTCGTGGCGTTTAAAATTGCATGAAGTAATCTTTGAGGCAGATACCCGTGCCGGCAAAATATTCGATCTCCTGCTCATCGCCGCCATCTTATTAAGTGTCGCCGCAGTAATGCTCGAAAGCATTCCAAAAGTAAAGGCACAATATGGCGGGCAGCTTTTTATTGCCGAGTGGGCTTTCACCATCCTGTTTTCCGTCGAATATATCCTGCGTATAATCAGTGTAGGCCGGCCCATAAAATATATTATTAGTTTCTTTGGGATTATCGATTTTCTCTCAATTCTACCAACATATCTCAGCCTGTTTTTTCCCGGCACCCAAATGCTGGCGGTGATTCGTATCCTGCGCGTTTTACGGATATTCCGTGTTTTAAAACTGGTACAATACCTCGGGGAAGCTCAAGTTTTGGTTAGTGCCCTACGGGCCAGTCGTAGAAAAATAATTGTTTTTATGTTCACCGTATTAACCCTCGTCGTCATTTTTGGCTCGATCATGTATTTGGTGGAAAGCGATGAAAGCGGTTTTGAAAGTATCCCGCATAGTATCTATTGGGCCATTGTAACCCTTACCACGGTCGGCTATGGCGATATTGCCCCACAAACAGATTTTGGGCGTATGCTTGCCGCCATTGTTATGATTTTGGGCTACTCCATTCTTGCCGTCCCAACCGGGATTATCACAGCAGAATTAACAGTTGGCGCCAGGAACAAAAAAATCTCTACCCAGGCCTGTCCGCAATGCAGCGCAGAAGGGCACGATACCGATGCCGATTTTTGTAAATACTGCGGTGCAAAACTTTAAGAATTTCAATCCACAATTTTTTCTCCTTTAAAACATCTCCTGCCATGCTGAATACATTTCAACATCGCCACCAAATCTAAAAACGATCCATTCTCCATTATCAATTAAAAAACTCTCCTTGCCCCGTATAACTAAAAAAACTAATTTCAATCAACAATCAACAATCAACAATCAACAATCAACAATCAACAATCAACAATCAACAATCAACAATCAACAATCAACAATCAACAATCAACAATCAACAATCAAAAGCATGCCCTCAACCCAAAAAACTATTCCACTCTTTCCAATCCTTCTCGTAAACTTTATCGGGATGCTTGGCTTCAGTATCGTGCTTCCGTTTCTTGTTTTTCTTGTAACCGATTTTGGAGGCAACGCCTTTATCTATGGATTAGTTGGTTCCATGTATCCCGGTTTCCAACTTATTGGCGCGCCCATACTTGGCCGCCTGTCCGATAAATATGGCCGGCGTAAAATATTGCTCGTAAGCCAGGCCGGAACCCTTCTTTCCTGGGTTGTTTTTTTTATAGCCTTCTTTGTTCCTGCAGAGCCCATTTGGGCGTTCGAGTCGTCCATAACCGGTTCGTTTAGTTTAAGCTGGCCGTTGATAATAATCTTCTTCGCGCGTGGTTTTGATGGCTTAACCGGAGGTAATATTGCCGTCGCAAATGCCTATCTTGCCGATATTACCCCACCCGAAAAACGCAATGTAAATTTTGGTAAAATGGGCATATCCTTTAGCCTGGGTTTTATCGTTGGCCCCGCGTTGGCCGGCACCTTGGGCGCATTGGGATATGGCAATCATCTCTCTGTTTTAGCTGCGCTGATTATTTCCGTGGTGGCCTTAGTCCTGATTTATTTTTATCTGCCGGAGTCCAATCCGAAAAATAAAAAACAATCCGCTGAAAAAATTGAGAGGCCAACAATAAAATTTATTTTTGGGTTACCCCACATTGGTTTTATGCTAAGCATGTATTTTATGGTATTTCTCGGCTTCCATTTTTTCTATACCGCCTTTCCCGTACACGCCGTGGAAAACTTAAAGTGGGATGTCTCACAAACCGGAATCTTCTTCACTCTGCTGAGCACGGTGATGGTTATCGTACAAGGGCCTATCCTGAAAAAGGTATCAACAAAATTCTCAGAACCGATTTTAATAATCACCGGCGGCATTATTCTGGGCACCAATTTTTTACTCTATCTGCCGTCCGATTCTACGATCACCTATTTTGCTGTTATATTGTTTTCACTTGGCAATGGATTGATGTGGCCTTCGATCCAGGCCTTTCTTTCAAAAATTACACCCGATGCGCACCAGGGGACAGTGCAGGGTTTTGCCGGTAGTTTTGGTAGTCTCGCCGGTGTGATCGGCTTGATTGGCGGTGGTTTTTTTTATGCCTCGCTTGGCACAGATGTTTTCATATTTTCCGCGGTAATTATTTATCTTGTAGCCTTTATGGCCATCCGCCTGTTAAAACTAGAAACAACTAAAACAGGGAAAAAATAAGACGAACTCCCCGTCAAGCTGAATCTATTTCAGCATCCCTTACAAGTCATAAAATCATCAATTCTCCATTTTTAATTAAAAATCTTTATGAAACACATTTGCCAACAAAAAGTGAATTTTTTCCAAAGATATAAACTGTACATTCGATACAAAAACTACACCTAACCGAAGGCCTGTAAATAATGGAAAAAAATATAATCTGGCATAAAGTCCTCGACAATAAAAATGACCTTCCTGAAGGCCGTGTAATGACAGTCACAGCGGGACACAAAGGCATTTGCCTCGTACATTATAAAAATAAATTCTGTACGTTAGACAATAAATGTCCGCACCAGGGTGGCCCGTTGGGCGAAGGCAGTATCGAAAAAGGCATGATACGCTGTCCCTGGCATGGCTGGGATTTTCATCCATGTGGCGGATCGGCCGAGGGTTTTGATGATGATTTGGCCTCCTATGAATTAAAAATAGAGGGTGAAGCGATCTATGTTGGGCTGGAATAAGAAGCGCCACACAAAACAACAATTTCCGATTTGATGGCCGAGACGATGGTAAACTGGGGCGTGAACTGTGTCTTTGGCATGGTGGGGCACTCCAACCTGGGCTTTGCTGATGCATTGCGCCGACAGGAAGAAAAAGGAAATTTGAAATTTATCGCCATCCGCCACGAGGGCGCTGCCTCCTTTGCCGCTTCGGCTTATGGCAAACTTACCGGGAAGCCCGCTGCTTGTTTTGCCATTGCCGGGCCGGGCTCCACAAATATGTACACGGGCCTATGGGATGCTAAAGTCGACCGCGCGCCTATCCTGGCCTTAACAGGGCAGGTGGCCACACAAGTTGTTGGTACCGGCAATTTTCAGGAAGTGGATTTAGTCCGGGCGTTTGATTCTGTGGCCGAGTTTAACCACCGTGTGGAGCACAAAAGTAAGCATGCCGAGTTAATGGGCCTGGCTATAAAACATGCCATCATCAAGCGGGATGTTTCCCATTTAACTTTCCCTGACGAGGTGCAGGAAATTGCAATTGATGAAGGGCTAAAAGCAGGTTTACCTGAATATAGAATAACGCCTATGACCATCGCGCCGCCAATGGAGAGTCTTGAAAAGGCATTAAATTTGTTAAATAATGCAAAACGTCCGGTGATTATTGTTGGGCACGGTGCACGTTTCCACATGAAAAAAATCATCGTGCTGGCCGAAAAACTAAATGCCCCGGTTATGACAACTTTCAAAGCAAAAGGCCAAATCGCGGACAATCATCCCCTGGGATGTGGCGTTCTTGGACGTAGCGGTACGCCCATCGCATCCTGGTTTATGAACGAATCGGACGTGCTGTTGGTTATCGGTGCCTCTTTTTCAAACCACACAGGCATCACGCCTAAAAAGCCCACCATCCAAATTGATTTTGACCCGCTTGCCTTAAGTAAATTCCACGCGGTGGATGTGGCTGTTTGGGGTGAGATTTCTGTTACCGTAGAAATGATTAATGGCCAACTCAAAAATCTTGCCAATAAAACCAGTCAGGTGCCGGAAATTAATGCCCGGCGTGAGATTTGGTTGGCCGAAAAACAAAATCGTTTAAAAGATGAAAGTGCTGTGGGGATAAGTTCAATCGCGGTTTTTGATGAACTAAATAAACAATCTCCTGCCAATGCAGTAATGTGCGTGGATGTGGGCAATAATGCCTACTCCTTTGGCCGCTATTTTGAGTGCAAAGAACAAACCTTTTTAATGTCCGGTTATTTGGGCTCGATTGGCTTCGCTTTGCCTGCATCGATTGGTGCATGGACCGCTGTTGGCAATACACGCCCGATAATTGTCGTTGCCGGAGATGGCGGTTTCTGCCAGTATCTGGCCGAGATGACTACTTTGGTAAAATATAATATTCCCGTTAAAATAATCCTTTTAAATAATAATGAACTGGGTAAAATTTCCAAAGAGCAGCGTGCCGGCGAGTTTGATGTTTGGGCCACTGATCTGGTTAATCCAGATTTTGCGGAATATGCAAATGGTTGTGGCGCGTTAGGGATAAAAGTGACAGAGCGGGCCCATCTTAAAAAGGCAATGGCAGAAATTATGGCGCACAACGGCCCGGCTCTTCTGGAGATTAAAACGGATGTGAAGCTTATTTAGCGTATCAGTTAAAAATATTTTGTATAAAAAAATATTGATTAAAAGGGTTGTTTGTTTTAATGTTAGGGGTTGTTTTTACTAACCCCTTCTTTATAAATAATTTTGGTTAAAGAATAATTGAGTAGCAGTCCTGCATAAAATGCCCAAAGAAAAAACAGCAATAAAAACGACCTATTTTAGCATTGCCGGAAATATTAGCCTCGTCCTGATAAAAGGAATGGCAGGTTTTTTTGGCAATTCTTACGCATTGATTGCCGATGCTATCGAATCAACTACGGATGTATTTTCTTCACTTCTTGTTTTGATTGGGTTAAAACATGCCAGTAAGCCCGCAGACGAAAACCATCCATACGGACATGGTAAAATTGAGCCGATAGTTACTTTTGTCGTTGTTGCCTTCCTGGTTATCTCGGCAACGATTATTGCTTACGAAAGTATCTTTAATATTCAAACCTCGCACGAATCCCCAAAACCGTGGACATTATTAATACTCGCTGGAATAATTTTTTGGAAGGAAATATCCTACCGTGTTGTAATAAAGAAAAGCAAGGAAACAAACAGTACCTCACTTAAAGCCGATGCCTGGCACCATCGAAGTGATGCCATTACTTCTGTTGCCGCATTTATTGGGATTTCGATCGCACTTTTTTTGGGCGAGGGATTTGAAAATGCAGATGATTGGGCTGCTCTTTTCGCTTCAATTTTTATTTTATATAATAGCTACCTCATATTCCGTCCGGCGCTTGGGGAAATTATGGATGAGCATCTTTATGATGATTTAGTCGCCGAGGTTAGAGAAATTTCATCCAAAGTTGACGGGATAATTGCAACTGAAAAATGTTTTGTACGCAAGGCGGGGATGAATTATCACGTAGATTTGCATGCAATTGTATCAGGTAAAATTAGTGTGCGGCAGGGACACGATCTTGCGCATGAATTAAAGAATACTTTGTTGAAAGGAATCCCACAAATCAGTCATTTACTGATTCATATTGAACCGAATGAATAAGAAATTTTGCATCAAAAAAGGTACATTTATAAAGTGGAGATATTTTGAAAACGGTTTCTTTTTTCTTTTTGTTTATTGTATTTATTAATTCTGTTTATTCACAAGTCACTTTTACGGAAGTCATGTACGATCCGGCGACAAGTTAAGCGCATGACGAGTATATTGAAATCTATAATCTCTCAAATACCGTTGTTGACCTAAGCGGCTGGCAGTTTTCCGATTCCTCAAGTTTTGATGGACTCGTGGAGGCTGGTGAAGGGCTGCTGTTAAATCCGGGACAGTTTGCCGTGATCCTTGATGGCAGTTATTTTGGGAATTCCACCTCCTACGACAGTATAATTCCTGACTCTGCTTTGATTATTAAAATTGACGGCAATAGCTTTGGTCTCACCAATTCCAAATCTAAACTTATTTCGCTGATTGATTCAACGGGGAAAACAGTAGACTCTTACCGCTACATGATTGGTTTTACTTCCGGGCATTCCAACGAAAAAATAATCTTAAATGGCGACAATAAATCCGATAACTGGGCCGAAGCCTTGCTCCTTGGTGGTACGCCTGGTCAGCGTAACTCGGTCACGCCTTATGAAACGGACCTTGGTTTAGGGCAAAACAGTCTTTCCTGGTCGCCCTCTTTTAATCTTACCATCGATCAAATCGTATACTTTAATTTGGTCGTTTCAAATGTCGGGCTAAACAGTTTCAACGGCCCGTTAAATGTACAGGTTTTTTTAGATGCCGATAAAGATTCTGTTCTCTCTGCGGCTGATCTACTTATTTATGAAAGTGCTGCCTTGTTTGTAATTCCACCAAAAGAAGAAATATCTATTGAATTTAGCCATCAGTTTTCTGTGGCGGGAAAATATAATCTTGTGGCCGAAATTAGCAGTGGGCTGGATATAAATGCCCTAAATAATAAGGCCTTTGCCACACTGCAAATTTTGGATAATAGCGTTGCCTTGCATATAAATGAGATCAAATTTTTGGCCGAGGAAGGCGAGCCGGAGTGGCTGGAACTTTATAATTCCGGGGAGAAAAAAGTATCGCTGGAAGGTTGGGGCATAGCCGACAAAAAAGACACGGTTTTAGTGGACAGCGCCGTTTATATTTATCCGGGGCAATATAAAATTATCGCGGAAAAAGCAGGCCTGGATACTTTATATGCTTTGACCGATTCCCTGATTGTCGTCTTACCCAAATTACCTACATTTAATAATGGTGATGATATTATTTTTTTACTGAACCCTTTGGGTGGTTGGCTGGAGCAAGTGCCGTATGAAAATGACTGGCTGGAGGGCGAGGAAGCGCGTATGCCTTCGCTGGAGCGTATAAACTATAATTTGGATTCCCGCTTGCAAAGAAACTGGGGGCCATCTGTTGCTGACGAAAATGCCACGCCCGGAATGGAAAACTCGCTCTATACAGACCCCGAGGAAACATTAAAATCATCATTAGAAATTTCGCCCAATCCATTCTCTCCGGATAATGACGGCCATGAAGACCATGCTTTAATTTCTGTAAAATTACCGCTGAGTACCGCGCGTATTAAAGTGGCGATTTTTGATATGCTTGGCCGCAAAAGACGTACCCTGCGCGATAATAGTTTTAGCGGTGAAAATACAACAGTGGTTTGGGATGGCCGCGATGATGCCGGACGTAAAGTAAGGATGGGAGTTTATATTGTTTTGGCACAGATTTTAAACGACCGCGAAGGTGTGATAAAGGAATTAAAAGAAACGGTGGTTGTTGCCAGAAAGTTATGATTTGAGGTTTTGAATTTCTTATATTTGGTGGCTATTGTTTTTTGAAATTAAAAATGTAAAATCGATATTAGTGAGGAGAGAAAATGTCAAACGCGTATTTTTTAGTTCCCGAGCCGGTTAACGAGCCGATACTTGGGTATGCGCCGGGCAGCCCGGAAAAAGTAGAGTTAAAAGCAAAATTGGCCGAGATGGCAGCGCAACAGATTGAGGTGCCGCTAATCATCGGCGGGGAAGAAATTAAAACAGGTAAGACAGCCGAAATGCGTGTGCCGCATGATCATAATCATCTGCTGGGCACATACCACAAAGCAGGCGAAAAAGAAGTAAACATGGCCATAGAGGCTGCTTTAAAAGCGCGCCAGGAATGGGCCGATATGCCGTGGGAGCACCGCGCGGCCATTTTTTTAAAGGCGGCAGAATTACTCGCCGGGCCGTGGCGTTCCACCATAAACGCCGCCACCATGCTGGGGCAGTCCAAAACAGCTTTTCAGGCCGAGATTGATTCGGCTTGTGAGCTAATCGATTTTTGGAAATTTAATGTACATTATATGGCCGATCTCATGGCCGATCAGCCCATGTCGTCACCGGGCGTTTGGAACCGTGTGGAATACCGCCCATTGGAGGGCTTTGTATTTGCGGTGACGCCGTTTAATTTTACTTCCATCGCTGGGAACCTGCCTACAGCCCCGGCCATGATTGGTAATGTGGCCTTGTGGAAACCCGCTTCGAGTTCAGTATATTCGGCCTATTATTTGATGAAATTGCTGGAAGAAGCCGGCGTGCCCAAAGGGGTGATCAATTTTATCCCCGGCTCCGGCGGACAGGTTGGCAACCCTGTTATGGCCAGCCCGGATTTGGCGGGAATCCATTTTACGGGATCAACGGCAGTTTTTCAGGGAATGTGGAAAACCGTAGGCGAAAATATCAGTAAATCTAAATATTACCCACGTATTGTTGGTGAAACGGGCGGTAAAGATTTTATCTTTGCACATAATTCGGCGGATGTGGATGCATTGGTTGTAGCGGCTTTACGGGGCGCATTTGAGTATCAGGGCCAGAAATGTTCCGCGGCTTCACGCATGTATATCCCCAAATCGATTTGGGCGGAGTTTAAAGAAAAATATGTGGCCGAGGTTGCCAAAATCAAAATGGGCGATGTGGCCGATTTTACAAACTTTATGGGCGCAGTAATTGATAAGGCCGCTTTTCAGACCATCACCGATTATATCGAACATGCAAAACAAGCCGATGATGCCGAGTTTATTACCGGTGGCGGCTATGATGATTCCAAAGGATATTTTATAGAGCCGACGACCATTGTAACCACCAACCCCAAATTTAAAACAATTGTAGAAGAGATTTTCGGGCCGGTTATGACAATCTTTGTGTACGAAGATGACGATTTTGATAAAACCCTGGAGCAATGCGATACCGCCTCGATGTATGCGTTGACGGGCGCAATTTTTGCCCAGGATCGCGCCATGTTGGTTAAGATGGCACATAGGCTTAAAGATGCAGCAGGCAATTTTTATTTTAACGATAAACCGACTGGCGCCGTAGTGGGCCAACAGCCTTTTGGCGGAGGCCGTGCATCAGGCACCAACGACAAGGCGGGCAGCGCAATGAACTTGCTACGTTGGATGTCGGTACGCACTATGAAGGAAACTTTTGTACCGCCAAAAGACTGGACTTATCCGTTTATGGATGAAAAGTAAAGATGCCTTAAATCTTGTCACTCATAATGCGTATGCAGTAAGATTTTGAATGTTGTAATTTTGGGGAGTCAATTTTGGCTCCCCATTTTTTTAATCAATTTAGATGTTTAATATCTACTGATTAAAAGTGAAAATGTTTTAGTCCTTCGGTTATCACTGTTAGCGACTTACTTCAATGGTGCAATATTTTAAATTAGTGGCTTATACTTATTTTTTCAAATTTGCTCATCCGAGGGAGAAAGAACAAATTCAATATACCTTTTCTCTATTAAGAAATAATATTTTCCTTCCGTTAGTTTAAAGCTATATTTAACCAACCTGCTTTCATGCCCACTTTTCAGGAGGATATGTATGAATAAACCAATATTTGTTTTACTCCTTTTTTTACTTGCCACATTTTGCACTGCCCAGGAACCGCAATGGGAGTTAGTTACCGATAAATACTGGGTTACTTCACTTGCGGTTGACCCTACTGACAGCCAGGTTATATATATTGATGGTTATTATAAAACTATCGATGGGGGGGCGACCTGGGACACCATTGGCACAGGGTTAAAAGTATTTGGCGCCCTTATTATTGACGAAGATAATCCACAAAGGCTATGGGCCGGTGGCCATGGCTCTCCCGATATAGGCATAGCAAAAAGCATAAATGGCGGATTAAACTGGTTTAAAAGCGACAGCGGCATAGCCTGGGGGCCTCATGGTTATGAAATATTGGGCATGGAAATTGACAGGACAAGAAATATTTTATACGCGTATGACAATATTATGCCCGTTTATAAAAGCACTAATGGTGGAAGCAACTGGGAAAGCATAAGTACCCTTGAACTGCCTGCCGGAACTGACCTTGCCATAGATGAAGATGACGGCGCCCTTTATTTTGCTACAGACGGCGTCTGGAAAAAAGAGTTGAACAATGAAGAATGGATACTGGTTAACACAGGCTTGCCACAAAATAATTTTGGACAATACTTTGCCGGTCAGGTTTCGGCCGTTAATGGCAGTAATACATTGTATTGCACTTCTTTTAATACCGCCGGGCCTGGTAGCAGGTTATATAAAAGCTATAACAAAGGTGAAAATTGGTTTCCACTTGAACTGGTTGTAACCAGGCCAACCCAGCTTATTGTATCCAATACGGATACGAACATCGTAATTGTTTCATCGGAAATGGCATTCTTTCCTGATTCGGTTACAGGTGGAGTATACATTTCATATAATGGGGGTAAATCCTGGGAATCCTTCACTTCAGGATTACCAAGTACGCCAATATTAATATCAGCTCATAGTATGTTTTATCATAAAACGAGTAACACTATATATGCACATTTATCATTATCCTATTCTAATTCAAACACTTATGGTATATATAAACTAACTTTAGATATACCAACTTCCATTTATCAAAAAACTATATTGGTTGAAAGCTTTGCTCTGTTGCAAAATTACCCCAACCCATTTAATTCAAACACTGTAATTCAATATAAATTGACAAAACCGACAAACTTAAAACTAATTATATATGACATACAGGGAAAGGAGGTAATAACGCTAATAAATAAAACACAGCAACCGGGCAGTTATTCCATACGCTGGAACGGACAGAATTCCAACAATAATTCTGTAACCGGGGGCGTTTACTTTTACCGTTTGCTAACAGGACGTGAAACTTTGATACGTAAGATGGTCTACATTCCATAAATAAAATTGGAGGTCTCTATGTTTAAGTATTTTACTTTACCGTTTGTTTTGCTTTTTTGTTTTTGTTCAGCGCTAAACGCGCAGGTCGCTAAAAACATCCAGCGCAGTGGTTTTATCGATACAGAAACACTTTATCAAAAAGTTGCCCCCACGCGGGTTATAGATTTTACAACACAATATGTTATTTCCGATGTCTGGGGTTGGAGTTATAATGGCAATGAATATGCCTTAATTGGGTTGCAAAGTAATCAGCCTATACCAAATCCAAACCAAATCTACTTAGGCGGTAGCGGTATTGCTTTAATCGATGTAACTGACCCCAATAATATCATTCACATAAAAACAATTCGATTACCTGGAGTTGATACAGCGGATGAAAATGTGATAATTGAATACTTAAATGGTAATTCAAAAAAGGCACTTGATCTTACAAAAGAAGAATTGACTAAGTTATATCCCAAAAACTGACAACATAAATAACCAATTTATAGAAAAGTTGACTAACATCTTTAATTCACCCGATTTATATAATTATTATTACCAAAGAAATTACTAATTTCAACTAACAATCATACCACATTTCAATATCTGATCACCTCCTTTCCATAATTCCTTTCAAATTCTATTTTTGACAGACCTTGCCGAAGATAAAAACATTGTTTTATTATCCTAAGAAGCCATGTCTCTATTTGATCCGAATATTGAAAAACTTAAGGCAAAACGCAATACACCTGCTCTTATAAAAGCCTTGGAAAATAAATCGACTGCCATCCAAGTTGATGCCGCCAGGGCCTTGGGCGATCTTTATGCTAAAACCGCTGTGGAGGCATTGCTTATAGCCCTTACCGATTGGAATGATGATGTGCAAATCGCAGCAGCCGAAGCGCTAGGTAAACTTGGCAAAGAAAAAGCCATTAAGCCACTGGTCTTTGCGCTCAAAGAGAGAAATCCCCGTTTAAAAAAGACCATAATTCAAGCATTGGGCGAGATTGGTTTTGATGCCATTAAGCCATTGATGGAACTATTGCACGAGTCTGATGGGGAAATCCAGGATCACATTATTGAGGCGATCATTGAATTGGGCGATTTGGCAAAGCGGCCCATCAAAATGAAATTATCCGATCATCAATCTTCAAACCGCGCACTCTACTTAAAAATAATAGCGAAAATCGGGGATAAAGAATCGATTGATATATTGCTTGATATATTGATTACAGACCCGGAGTACGAATTACAAAAGGCGGCTGGGGAGCATCTAATCAAACTAGGCGGGGAAGCTGTGCCAAAGCTTCTTGAAACAGCCATGCACCCCAATAGCGACCTGCATCTTCTGTTAAATATTTTAAGCAAGATTGGCGATAAACGATGCCGTGAATTTTTTATTGAAAACCTGAGTAATTCTAACGCACAGATTCGCCGTATGAGTGCACAAGGCCTGGATAGGTCCGGCTGGCGGCCGCGAAAAAATGAAACGGGCGTCTGGTATTTAATCGCTAAAGAACAATGGGATAAAATAGTAAATTTAGGTCCGTTTTCCATTACGCCGCTTGGCAAAGTTGTAGACGATAAAGATGATAGAATACGCAACGCCGCACTTGAAATAATGGCGCGTGTGGGCCAAAAGGGTTACGATGTCTTACTCGTTACATTGGAGGATAAACACCCTGAAGCCCGGTTATACGCAACAGCGGCCTTAGGTAAGTTGGGCGAGCGGAAAGCTGTCCCGGCACTAAAAAAACGTCTTAATGATCTGGATGCGCGTGTAAGACGGACTGCGGTAGAATCACTGGGACGTATTGGCGAAGAAGAGTGTATAAATCCCATCATTATGGCCCTGAAAGATGAAAACCCGGATGTGCGCCGCATGGCCATTCGTTATGTTAGTCAGTTTGATGACCCGAGGGCATTAGAGATGTTTATAACGATGCTTGGTGATCCGGTACCACTCGTATCGCAGGAGATTGTGAAGGCGCTTCTTGTAATTGGGAACGATGCCCTCGATCCGTTGATAGATGCATTGAATATTGCTAATTCAATCACAAAAAGATACGCGGCCACTACGCTGGGGCTGTTAAAAGACAAAAAAGCTGTCCCCCCTTTATTAGATTTATTAAACGATCCGAACTGGGTTGTGCGAAAATCTGTTGTGGGCGCCTTGGGCGAGTTGAATGACAAAAGGGCGATTAATGCCATTTTAAACAAGCTGGAAGATGAGCACGAAGAGGTTGCCCTGGCGGCAACGAAGGCTTTAACAAGTATTGGGGCGCCAGTTGTCCCGGCACTATTATCATTTATTATCAATCGGAAAAAAAATCAATTTGCGATTCTCGCCCTTAAGGATATGAAGGAAGAGGCTATTAAACCACTCGTAAATTCATTGCGTCATGAAAATATGCGGGTACGGAATACGGTCGTGAAAGTGCTTGATTTGATTGAGTGGAAACCCGGAAAAGATGAAATGGGCGCTGCGTATTGGATTGCCAAGAAAGCGTGGGAAAAAAGTGTGGAAATTGGTGGCCAGGCGGTTGATCCGCTCATCGAAGTTTTGGCCGATGATGAAATGTGGAACCGACAAGCGGCTGCGGAAAACCTGGGTAAATTAAATGACGAGAAAGCCGTAGAGCACTTAATCCAATCTTTAAGCGATAAATATTGGAATGTACGCGAAGCATCCATGCGCGCCTTGGTTAAAATGGGGCGTAAAGCGGTAGAGCCAATGATTGCCGCGATGTTGACCGGTAATAAAAATGCGTTCGAAAGTATCGCTGCCACACTCGCCAATATTGGCGATCCTTCGGCTATCCCACCCCTTGTTTATGTTTTAAAAGATAAGCGCCGATTTGTACGGCAAGCGGCTGTAAAAGCCCTGGAGAAAATGAATGCCCTCGATTCTGGCCGCCGTTGCCAAAGTTGTGGCAAGCCCGTACATAAAACGCTCGATCATGGGGATTATTGCCCGTTTTGCAATGTGCGCCTTACTGTAAAACCTATAGAGAAGGCTGAAGTAGCCTAGCTAAATAGATTTCAAATTTTTCTTTCTCGTAATTTCAGGCCTAAAATTATTTTTATCTTACCTCAAAGATTTCTTTTCTTTTTTCTAAATAAAAAAGAAACAAAAAATCAGTGCCTTAATGAAATCCAGCTAAATCCTTCTCCATAATTTCGGTAAAACAAAAACTTGTTCCTAAAAAAGAGGAACTCAAATAGTTTGTTTTCCTGTTCGAAATTATTCTAAAGGATTTTTTACGCCATATTTTATAAGGGTAAAAAAATATAAGCTAAAAAACCTTAAAACGCCTGAGCCTTTGCCATGCAAAGCCTTAAAAATAAAAAGTTATAGACATTCTCTACGTTTTGGGCTGTAAGTGATTAGCGGTTTATTGCTCAGGCCTCATACTAAACAGGTGATTTTATTTGCACAAATGTTGGATGTGATATATTTAATACCCATATAGATGAAATTTTATGTGTTGGATAGAGAGATAAAGGATGGTTAAGAAAAACAAGTCTTAAAAAATAAAAAATAGTACAACTCTCAAAATATTTATTTAACTCACAATGCCGTGCCAATCTCAAAAATTATCTCAGAATTTAAATCCTCGTTAAAACCTACCTCCAGACGGGCAACCTCCAAATAAGGCAACCTGAAGTGCAGCCCAAAACCAAACCCTGTTAAAAAGTTTTTTATATCGAGAGGCCGTTTAATAATACCCTGTGCCAGCTGATTTTTTTCTGACCAGGTTGTACCAGAATCATAGAAAAATGCGCCATTGAGGCCAAATTGCAGATTTTGTGTGGTACTGGCCGGCATAAAACCGGAGGGTAGATTAAAGAGACGGATTGGCAGAATGGGGAAACGTATCTCAAATGTTGTTAAAAAAGAGTTTCGTGAAGGGCCGGATATTTCTGAAAAGTGGCCACGGATTCGCTCATTAAAACCAAGGTATACTTGTTGGTAAAGAGGCAGGTCACCACTTGAAAGCAAAAAGTATGTACGAGCGGCAAAAGTAATTTTTCCAAAGCTTTTGTAGTGGCGTAAATCAACGGTATATTTTGAGAAATCGATACCGGGTTGGAAAAAGCCTTTTTTTGTAAATGAAAAATTTGTATACCAACCTTTTGCAGGGTATGCCTGTAAATCCCGGTCATCATAGATAAGTGAGAAGCTTAAACTGGCAAGGTTTTCTTCCTGCTTGGATGTAAGCATATTAGGCGCCCATCTTTCTGAAACCCGGATATTTTCATAGGCAACCCCTAAATTGCTGGATAAATTACGTAGCCAGTAACGCCCAACTGTCCAGGATGCTACGAAGTGATTTTCGTTTAGGTTAAGAGTTTTGTGCAGGGTGCTGTACTTATTTAAAAAAATGCTGCTTGTATATCTGTTTATATCACCAAACCAGGGATTATAATATTGTAATTGGTAACCGGGCCTGTATCCAAATACAACAATCCCAAAAAGTTTTTCGTTTTTACCCCTAAAATTCAAGTGTGCCAGGCCAAATCCATAGGTTAATTTCTCCCAGTCCCTGTCTTCAATCCTAAATTCCGGGAAGGGAAAAAGATAGTAGCGTTCGGTTACGTTGACGAGGAGGGAGACATCATCATCATCGGGAATGGGAATGATCTCAACGTGGTTAAATAAAAATAAATTTAAAATTCGTTGCTCGGACAGAACACGCAATGAGTCGTTAAAAAGCTGGCCGGGTTGGAGCAAAATTTCCCGTTTAATTACTTCCTCTTTGGTGTTGTCGTTGCCTATTACAAGAATAGTGGTAATTTTTTTTTTACTAAAATCCTGGGCGAAAATAGCGGTGGCTATTAAAACTAAAATATATAATATTCTTATTTTCATACGACGTACATTACCCTTTGCTGATTTTTTTGCTGCTGCTCTCACGAGAGTTTAACACCCAGATTGGGTTTGTAAAAGCAAAGTGTTTTCCTTTTGGGCCCTCACTTTGAATCTCTGCCCTAAAATAACATTTATCTGTGATCTGTTTTATCTCAAAATCTGTCTGAAGTTCAAAACTATCTTCGATTTGCTCATTTGTCAAATACACATCTTCCGTCTCGGTTTGTAAGATACCCCTATAAACAATTATTTTGCGGATCGGGCCAAACTCCCTCGATGATTTCACATGAATTTTGCCAAGTTTTGCATAGTTGGTTTTAGTGCCCATAGAGCGATCCCTATTCTTTTCGTCAAAAAGCTGAAAATCAATAGCCGGGCCATTACTAACGGAAAAATTCCCATCGATTATTCTTTTGATGATATTAGTAACTGTATTTTTTGATCCTGCGATATTTAAATCTGTGCGCCATTTACCAAATAGCTGTGTGTATGTTTCACTAATTTTTAGAAAGGGGACCGACAAATAACGGTTGCTGCCAAAATTGCCATGTCCATCGTTCCCTGCGAGAAGAAAGCTTTTATGGCCTTTTAGTAATAATGTTGTCCAAAATTTGATGGAAGCCTCAATTTTATCACTGCCGTGCCCGTTAAAAATTTGTACGCCTGTCAGTCTCTCGTCCTCTGCATCTGCTATACCCCAGTGGCCGCGGTTTAACAATAATCGATGCATAAAAGGTACTTTGTCTGTGGGGTGCGATGCAAAGGAAATAGCATTTTTGGCGAGGGACGAAAGTACGTCCTTTATGGAAAGCTCACTAAAATAATGCAACCATTTTTCGCCACTATCGCCGCAACCGGGGAAATAATTTGGATCATTATAAACAAGGAGGTGTACCGTTTGGTTTTTAGTGTTTTTTACACTCACCTCTTCGCCGGGAATTATAATAATAGTATTGTCAGAATTATTTAACTCAGAAACCTTCTCTAAAAAGGTGTGCCATTTTTTTAAAGTAGGGTCATTTTTTAAAAAATTATCAGTGTAATCATCCAGATCGTAGGAATGATCGGTAACCGCAAAAAAATCCAGCCCAAGCGCTGAACTCATCTCAGCTGTAGCTTCTAACGAGGCTCCAAATTCGATCTGGTCATCTGTATTATTAGAATGGCTGTGCATGTCACCACCAATAAATCCGGGTAAAATGGGCAGATCGTCCTCACTAAAAAAAGAGGGAAAGGGTGCATGCGATGTTGTGCGATAATTATCATTAAAAAGCGTATAAATTTTTCCACGTAGTTTGTAAGTGATTTTTACGTCAATATTATGCCAACCTGGTTCAGCTTTAGAAACATCGGTCTTCCAAATATAGTCCCAATAATTTGAAGCAATTTTTTGGTTGATTGTATTTTGGGCGTGCAGGTTTTTATCGATAAATATTTCAATTTCCAGCAATTCACACGGGAAATGGTCGGCATCTTTAAAAATAATCAAGATCGGCAGCGCGTTTATTTTATTGATCCGATGGGGCACATCCGCCACAATTTGTGGTTCCCTTTTTTTTAACAGACTAAAAAAGTATTTAAAACGATAAAAAGTGGAGGCATAGGCAAAAGGTGGGATGAGCAAACTCATAATTTATCGTACCCTTTTTTCTTCAGGGCAGGCAGCGTGATAATAAATTCTGTCCCCTCGCCCATAACTGATTTTACAGCTATTTGACCATCCAGGAGTTCAATTATACGTTTTGTAATGGCCAGCCCAAGCCCGGTTCCACGCTCTTTTGTCGTGAAAAAAGGTTGAAAAATTTTCTCTAATTCCGTTTCTGTGATACCCGGGCCATTATCCTTTATATAAAACTTAATATTGCCTTTTTGCCGCTGGATTTTTAAAATCACCGCTTTTTTATCACTGGCAGCCTCAAATGCGTTTTTGATAATATTTAGAAGGGCCTGCTCCAGCAAATTATAATCTGTAAACAAAAGGACCTCTTCCGATAACCCGTCATTCTCGATTATTAGCTTAGATGGTGGATTGATCCCAATTTTGATGCGGGTTAAAATTTGCTCTATCGGGAACGGGGATTTATTGATTTTTGGCGTGCGCGCAAAATTTAGAAAATTCTCGATAATCTCTGTGAGGCGTTTTATCTCCCCGGGGATATATTCAAAGATTTCGTCATCATGCTGGCCATATTTTTTCTTTATCAGCTCGTTACTGCCTTCGATAATGCCCAACGGGTTGCGGATTTCATGTGCAACGCTTGCAGCCATGGTGCCCAATTGAACAAGGTGTTCATGATCTTTGATGGTGGCCTGATATTTAAAAGCACGGTCGGTTAACCTGAATAGAAAAATGGCAATAATGGTAATCACTAAAAAATTAATCAGACTAAATAAAATTAAACGATTGCGTAATTCCTGCAACGTTTCAAAATAAGTGGCTTTTGCTTCGATTACCAAAATCCCCACAACCTGTCCGTCAATATCCACAATCGGCCCGTAAGAAGACATGAACCACTCGCCCGAGATTAATTCCGGCGGGGTCGTGTTGTACTCTGCTTCTTTAGCCTTTATAAAAAAGGCATTTTCCGTATGGCTGATCTCTTTTTGGACACTGAGGATTTCAGGTGATGCGACTAAAATTTCGCCATTCAGGGAAAGTATTAAAATGGATTGCAGGCTGTCCTGCTGGCGTACAATATCGATATTTTCATAAATGGAAAAATATTCCAACGTATTTCGTTCGCCGGGGATAATTAGCCCGAGCAGTTCTTCGTCAATTTGCCTTGCAAGGGATTTATTTGTGCTTGTAAGGCGGGTGGAGAGGTTGGTTGCAAATTCTTTTTCTACCTGGTTTACATAAACCCACAACAAGAGGTTTAAGCCTAAAATAAGTACAATGCCAATCCAAAAGAAAAAAGTATAACGTGTTTTAGTGTTGCTCACTCGCCCGTTCCTTCTGCAAATAATTTTTGCCAGTATTCAATATCAACATTCTCCGGGTTGGTCTTATTATTTGATATTGATTTACCTTGTTTCCGTTTGGCAAAAGTTTTACCAATAAACTCTGTAGATTTTAATACTTTGGCGCCGTGGTCTTGTGCAGTAAACCGTATTTCATTGTCCGAGCTTACGACAGTCCAGTTTCTTGTCTGCGCTGTTTCCCGTATAAATTTTCGGATTATATCATCGGCAGTTTGCGGTTTGCGGCTAAAAATTAGTTTTATTCCAGCTATTTGCGAAATTGCTTGCCCATGAAAATCCCGTCCATCAAAAACGATTATAATGCGCCCGCTCTGCGTAAAAAGTTTTTTCTTTACATATTGGGCGATTTGTTTAATCGCCAAATCGGTTTGGCCGCTTTTTAAGACAGGGGCTATGGCGTTTATTTTAAACCCGAGGTTGAAACCATCTATTATAAAGTTCATTAATGCTTAAATTTTGGTAGATATTTATTTTTACTTAAATTTCAGGTTGGTAAAAATATTCAAATATGCTTTATGAAAAAAGTCGAAAATAGTCAAGTCCTAAATGTTGTGTACTTTGTTCTTCCAGCGGTTTAAGTTCTGATGAAGCGTAGCGGAATCAGAACTTAAACCGCTCGCGCCAGTTTGACCCACGGTTCAGTTTTATTTTTTAGTATTTCCATATCCAAAT
>JAJRVW010000205.1 GCA_024277115.1 Calditrichota bacterium | reverse complement strand
TATGTATTTTTTTGCAGCGAGAATAATGCTTAAGCTCATTGAAAATATGACCGTCATTTGCATGGCAAACTCACCAGAATTATGGAACCAGCCTGGAGGGCCAGTTAAGCCCCAGTGTGTAAAGCTAAAGCCTCTCATTGCAAAGTTTCTTGCGCCATACTCAGAAAGCTTGAAGTTAATGAGAATAAAAAACAATATAAACAAAAACATTCTGTTGGGGCTGGTAAGTATTGATACTATGCAGAAATACATTAACACCCAGCTTGTATATGTGCTCCAATATTTAAAAGATGCTGCTGGGCTCCATGCGGTTATTCCTGATAGAATGACGATGAAAGATATGATAATGAGCATTTTGTCCATAGCGCCAAAACCGTTGGCTTTGCAGCCGGTAAATATCGCGGCGGTAACGGCTAAAATGATGGTGATCTGACCCCATGGCAAGAAGTCAAATACTGGGTACATGCTCTGTGGGCGAATATATTCAATAAAGATATAAAAGCAGAGAAACCAAAGGGCGGCAGACTCTGCGCGAAACTCAGTTATGAATGAGCGTAATTTAAGACTTAGTAAGTTTTTAGCAATTGTATTCATAAAAAAGTAGTGATAATTGATGCTGCTAAGGTGGAATTTGATGTACTTGATTCGTGAATGTTCTATTCTTTTTTATACTAAGCATAAGCGATGAGGCGAGTATTTTACCCTAGATTCTCATATTCAATACACAATGTTTGTTTTACAGGTTGAATATAATAAATTAAACTACAAAAAATCATGGATCTTTAATTTATTATTCCCGCTTACAACGAAGCTGAAAACATTGAGAATGTCATTGGTTCGATCAAACAATACGTGCCTGATGTTTATCAATATGAGGTTCTGGTGGTTGACCATGGGTCTTCCGACAATACGGTTAAGCTTGCAGAAACCAGTGGTGCGAAGGTGCTGCTTCATCCTGAAGGCACCATTGCGGGCCTGAGAAATTTTGGCGTTAGCAATTCTAAGGGTAAAGTTCTGGTTTTCCTTGATGCGGACATATTGTTGACACACGATTGGGAGTCGAATATTGGTAAAGTGGTTGCTTCGCTATCTGCAGGGGAGCGGGTACTTACGGGGTCGTGGTATAGTGTACCAGATAAGCCTAACTGGATAGAAAAGTTCTGGTTTAAGCCGCTGGAACGTGGCGATAATTCACACATAAATAGTGGTCATCTTATTATTTCACGTCAGTTGTTCGATGAAATTGGTGGTTTTGATGAGACGCTAGAAACAGGAGAGGACTATGATATTTCGTTTCGGGCAAAAGCGGCCAATATTAGGTTGATAGATGACGTCAGGTTAAGGGTCATTCATGAAGGTTATCCTAAAAGCCTGGCTGAATTTGCAAAACGCGAATTCTGGCATGGAAAGGGAGATGTCGCATCATTAGCATCATTTTTTCAATCTAAAGTCGCCATGGTTGCATTGTTATTTGTAATACTTCATCTTGCACTGATTTTTTTTGCTGCTTTAGCAAATGTAGCAGTAGTGTATATACTACTGGTAAGTGTCACTAGTATAGTGACAGGGATGGCTTATTTGAAATATCGGACTGAGCCAGTGACTACAATTTTTGTGAATAGTTTTATTTACTATGTGTATTTCTGGGCCAGAGGCCTGTCAACTCTTTCGTTTCCAGGAATTAGGAGCATGCAGAAACGTACGCGATAATATAATACGTGTTATGGGTTAACTTCTGAGCAAAAGAAAATCTTATGTGTGGAATAGCGGGAATTATAGACCCAGGACTTTCGTCCGAATTATTGGAAGAAAAAGCCAGGAAAATGATGCAAAGTTTGCATCACCGTGGTCCTGATGAAGGAGGTCTCTGGCGTAGCGATACGTGTAATCTCGTTTTGGTGCATCGCAGGTTGTCTATTCAAGATCTTTCTAATAGCGGCGCACAACCTATGCTGTCAGCGTCTAAAAGATACTGTGTGGTGTTTAATGGAGAGATATATAATTTCCAGGAAATTGCCGCTGATCTAAGAAAGCGCGGTTATCATTTTGCCGGCCACTCTGATACAGAGGTTCTGTTGTCCGCCATCGAGGAATGGGGGCTGGTTGAAGCAGTTAAGCAGTTTGTAGGCATGTTTGCTTTTGCGCTTTGGGATCGTGATAGTAAGACTTTGCACTTATGTAGAGACAGGTTAGGCGAAAAACCACTTTATTATGGGTGGCTGGGAAAAGCTTTTTATTTTGCTTCAGAATTAAAGGCGATTGAAAATGTGGTCTCTAAGGATCAGCTGGAAATAGATTTTGATGGGCTATCTGGGTTTCTAAAATATGGTTATATATCAGCGCCATATTCAATTTACCGTCATATATATAAGTTGATGCCTGGTACAGTATTGTCAATTCCAGTATTGAGTAATATTGGGTCGCATCAATATTCACCATGGCCAGATGTTCCCTCGTTAAGTCCAAAAACATATTGGAGCGTTCTTAATTCAGCGAATCAAGGGCTTTCGAACTTAATTCTCAGTGAAGATGAAGCAGTAGAACAGCTGGACAGTGTTTTGCATCGCTCGATTAGCAGGCAAATGATTGCGGATGTGAAAATTGGTGCTTTTCTTTCTGGCGGTATTGATTCTACAGTTGTTTCGGCTATTGCGCAGAGTGAAAGTAATGAAAAGGTGCGTACCTATACCATTGGTTTTAGTGAAAAAGAATATGATGAGTCTGGGTATGCTGAAAAAATAGCAAAGCATCTAGGTACTGATCATTTAACGATGCATGTAACATCTGATGATGTGTTACAGGTAGTGCCAGACCTGTCATCAATTTATGATGAGCCTTTTGCGGACTCATCTCAAATCCCCTCTTTTTTAGTTTCTAAACTTGCACATGAACATGTCACAGTATGTCTTTCAGGTGACGGTGGCGACGAATTGTTTGCCGGTTATAATCGTTACCTGTGGACTGAGTCGTTATGGAAAAAGTTATCACCTGTTCCAAAGCCGCTGAAGAAGGCATTCGGTAAAGCATTGGCAATGCCGCCCCCTGCTGTTTGGGATAAATTGTATAGCTTGGTTGCCAGCTTTAAAGCCGATGGTTTTGAAAGGGAGAAGTTAGTGGGTTTGAAGGCCCAGAAACTTGCTGGTTTTATGCAGCAGAATGATATATTTCAGGCATATGATTTTTTGATGTCGTACTGGCATGATCCTTCAAAACTGATGACGCAAACTCCACATGTATGTTCGGATAACATAAAGATTAATTGCCCTGGTGCAACAAATTTTATAGACCAGGCCATGTTTTTGGATCAGACTGGTTATTTACCGGGTGATAATTTAGCTAAAGTAGATCGTGCAAGCATGGCTGTGAGTTTAGAAACGCGTTTGCCTTTATTAAGTCACGAAGTAGTAGATTTGGCCTGGCGTATACCTGTCTCGATGAAGGTCAAAAATAATATTTCAAAATATATTTTACGAGAAGTGTTATATAAATATGTTCCTCAGGAAATGATTGATCGGCCCAAAATGGGGTTTTCAGTCCCTGTTGCCAAGTGGCTACGGTGTGAGTTAAGAGAATGGGCTGAAGACCTGCTTTTTTCAGCAGATATAAATGGTGGTGTGTTGGAGAAGCTGCCCATTCAGAAAGTATGGAACGAACACGTTAGTGGTAAACGAGACCACTCACATCGTCTTTGGGCAGTATTGATGTTTCTTTCCTGGAATAAGAAGAATCGTTAAGTTGGAAAACAAATTGATCTTGTTTTTAGCTGTTTATAACAGTCTAATAATTAGCGGGTTTATGATGTTAATTATATTGTGCGGCGGATTTGAATGAATGATTAGTAAATCTAGAAAATTGAATTTATAAATAGGTTTTTTATGTCAGTTAATGTTTTGGTAGTTATTAATAAGGATGGGAGAGGATTGGGGCCTTCGGAGACTTTTTTGCGTGCTCACATTGAGGGCTTGCCTTGCAAAGTATTTACATTAATTGGGAATCCGGGTTATAGACAGTTAGATTTTGGTGATGAATATCTTTTATCTAGAGACCCTATCCCTTTGGGGTATCGTTGGTTATTAAGGCGTTTGGGTTTTACTACTATCGCTCAGCAAGATAAGCGGGCTGTAAGTCGGTTAGTTCGTAAGTACAAAATTGATGTTGTATTGGCTGAATATGGAGCTAGTGCGGTTTCTGTGATGGATGCATGTAGCGAAGCATTGGTGCCACTAGTTGCGCATTTTCATGGGTGGGACGCATATGGTGAATATCAGATAAATAAAAACTCGGCAGGTTATTATGAGTTATTTAAAAAGGCCGCAGCGGTAGTAGTTGTATCACAACACATGCGAAACCATTTATTGTCACTGGGAGCACGACCGGAAACATTGCACCATATATCTTGTGGTGCTGAAATTCCAGCCGCTTTCAAAGCGGAACCGATTCGGGCCGGAAAGAGTTTTTTAATGGTGGGGCGGTTAACAGAAAAAAAAGCGCCATTCCTGTCAATTTTGGCTTTTTCAAAGGTCGTAGATTCGCATCAAGATGCTATATTGAATATTATAGGTGACGGCCCCCTGAAAGATGCCTGTATTCAGTTGACTGAGGCTTTGAAGTTAAGTGGTCGGGTAGTTTTTCATGGCGCGCAGTCGCACGATGTGGTTCTAAGGCATATGGCTACTGCACGGTGCTTTATCCAGCATTCAGTACGCGCGCCTAGTGGCGATCATGAGGGTACACCGGTGGGTGTGCTTGAGGCTATGGGTATGGGGTTGCCCGTTGTGTCAACACGACATGGCGGAATAATGGATGTTATTAAATGCGGAGATACAGGCACGCTCGTTGATGAATACGACCTGAATGGTATGGTACAGGCAATGTTAATGTATGCTGATAATGCAGCATTAGCTCAGCAAATTGGTGAAAGGGCGAGAACAGAAGTTTTGGCAAATTTGACCAGTAAAAAAAGTATTGAACGATTGTGGGCGATTATTGAAAAGTCTCTTAAAGCTCATGCGGGTTAATTAAAATAAAATTACCGTGTGGCACCTTTCAGGGCTTATGTGTTTTTATAACGTGATTATTTCATGGGAAACACATCTGTTTAGTTAACGAGTGTTTTCTATTTTTGAATCTTGTTATTTTGAGGGGGGGGTTGTGTATCCTTGTATAAGTAGTCCGTCTGAGGTTTTATTGGATAAAATCTTTGCTGGAACTCCTCCAATTGTGCAGCTCCCATTGACGAAGGATTTATTAACAACTGCATTTGCGGCAATCGCAATATTGTCTCCAAGTATAATTTTGCCGAATATTTTAACTCCGGGAGCTATGTAGCAATTATCGCCAATATGAGGTGCGTCTGATGTTTTTCCTGCTGCGGTGCCAATATTTACACAGGTATGTAATCTACAGTTAGCACCTACACGTGCGCTACCATTAACAACTATGGTGCCATAATGCGCTATGGATAGACCTGGGCCAAACACGTTGATTGGGATTGAGAAGCCTAGTTTAATTGATAACCTCTCATATCTATAAAGCGCCAAAGCTTTCCTGTGTTTGTTGATGTTGCAGTTTTCAAAATATTCACACTTGCGCATTAAACGCTGGAAGTTCAATATGTTATCAAATAAAAACGAGCTTTTTGTTCGTATTTTATTTAATGACTTTAGGTCTGCTTCCAGATAATTCAAGTAATCTTGGTACGAAGAAATCATTAGTGCTCGTGTTGATTTTTGCTGGTTATGTGTGAGTTATATCTTTAAGTCAGTTGTTTGAAAAGTATGCTTTTTTTATTTCTTTGATAAAATCTCTGGTGCACTGCTTAAGGTTGTAATTATTGTTTGCTGCATCCCTTGCTGTGTCGCCCATAGTCAGCCTAAGTGTTTCATTATTAGCAAGTTTTTCGATACATAAAGCGGCCGCTTTAGGGTCGTCTTTTTTGTATAATAAGCCAGTTTTGTTGTGAATTATAGCCTGGCTTACAGATGCGATATCGGGAACAATAACAGGAAGGCCAGCGCTCATATATTCAATAATAGACAATGAAAACCCTTCACCTAGAGCGGCATGGAAAGCGATATCTGAAGCGCACAAAATGAGCCGAATATCATTGCGAAAACCAAGCAGTTTTACAGTATTTTCTAAATTATACTTGCGAATTAAGCTCTCTAACTGGGGCATGGCCGGTCCATCACCTATGATAAGAAAAACGACTTTACAATTGGGGGATTGCTTTTTAAGCAGCATGGCGCTTTCAATGATGAAGTCAAAACGCTTGTATGGGTGCGCCCTGCCGGTGGTTGTTATTAGCAGGCTTTTATTATCTACACCTATGCTTTCACGGATGTACGTATTATTCTTTGAGCAATTAACTGGTTGTATTCCATTTTGTACAGTCAGGCATTTATGTTCTGGTATGCGTGTATTAGTAATATTTCGCTTTCGCATAAGTGGTGACACGCACAGTACTCTGTCTGCAGTTATCCATGGGATCATGTTTTTAGCGGCTTTCAAAGCGCCTTTTAGTCCTGTTATAGGAGGTCTATCACCTGGTGTGTGGTCGTGTATGACGATGCGCCGTATACCGTGGTATCGCATTATAGCGTAGTGAAAACTGAAGTATTGTTGATCAGTAAAATAGACGAAGGTTATGTTGTTTTTATGAAAAAAATTTCGTGCATGAGAATACTGGGTTTTATTTGTCCAGGGAATGGTTAGTTCAATAACCTCGATGGAGGAATTTAAGATTGTTTCTGAAATGTCTGTGACCTTAGGGTAGGCCAAGTATACCCTGCGGTTAGGTGTAGTAAAAATTTCGGCAATTGATACCCAGAAATGTTCCATTAACCACCATGCATAGGCAGTGTCTGAGGGGTAATTCGCTATTAATAATAAATTTCCTGTGTTTGAGTTATTCATATAAAAGAATTGTGTTATGGACAGATACGCATATGTGAGAGAGTATTGCTTTTGATTGCAGCAGCTATTTGTAATAATACACTACTTAGATAAGCAGGTTAATATGTGATTAATGTTATACTTTTTGGAATAATTAACAATGGTGGTGTGTGTTTAGAGTGAAATGTCCGTTTTCTAGGAAGTATGATTAATGCGAATAGGGTATCTGTATGATCTACAGGTTTTTCCGCCAAAAGGGGGGAATCACCGTCATGTGCTTGAGTTGGTGGAAGGTTTTCTTGCTTCAGGGCATTCTGTGCTGGTTGTTGATGATGAAACTTTACCAGGGGTGACAAATTATAAGGATACGCCCGAAGAATTACGTAGTTTTATTGAAAACATAGACGTATTATACGTTCGAATTGATGCTCGTTTTATACGGCACTGGCAGGTTTTAACTGATTGTATGAGGCTGATTGGTTTGCAGCCGGTAATCTGGGAGATTAATTCACCTGCAAATGAAAATTTGGCGTATTCCTGGCTGGGTGGAAAAATAGCGACCAGTAATAAAAAAGAAGGGTATGTTCGAACATTACGTAGAAAGTTTCATGCGTTACGACAATTTCCTGGTATCTGGTTGGAAGAAAGGTATCGTCGACCGCTATCAAAAAATGTGGCAGCGGCAATCTGTGTTTCAGAGGCAGTGGCCCGTTATGCTGGTGATGAGTTAAAAATAGATGATATCACTGTGCTTCCAAATGGGGGGCCGATTATTACCGAATCTGAAATACTGGCTCGACGACTGCGACGACAACGAACCGGGTTTACCGTTTTGTACAGTGGTAGTGCCATCTATCCATGGCAGGGTCTTGATTCCCTGTCACAAGTGATAAAACTTGCAGTAGTGAAAGCGCCGGATATTACTTTTGTGTTGGCGGTAAATAAGAAGGTGCCTGCACTTTCCGAATCAGGTAATGTTGTGATACTGGAAGGCCTTGGTCAGGAGGAGGTTCGTGATGCTATTTGTGCTGCGGATGTTTGTGTTGCGCTTATTCCTGAGTGGCCGTGGTCAAAATATGGTTTTCATGGATCGCCGACTAAATTGTTTGAATACATGGCTTTTATGGTGCCAGTGTTAACATCTAACCACAGCCAGATGCGCGATATCATAAAGGATGGTGAGGATGGGTTATTAACAGAGAATGATCCAGAGGGTATTTTAGAAAAATTATTGTACATTAAAGCGAATCCTGGGCAGGCTGAAAAAATTGGAAAGCAGGCGTGGTTAAAAGTTCAGAGAGAATTCAACTGGAAGCACAACGTAACTGAAACGCTTGTGGTATTTAAGCGCGCATTGACAAACATATCCGATTAAACGGCCCACTAAAACACCGCTGTCTAATATTAAAGCAGCTTTTATGAGTGTTGTCTGAAAAAAAATACATGTATAACGATATGGTAAAAAAAATTTGGCGATTTGTCAGGCCTGTTGAAAATGTCAAGCTTGTTGTACTGGGCCATCAAAAGAGTGGTACAACAGCAGTAGCTGTTTTATTATCTAAAGCTATTGGGCTGAATGTAAGTATAGATCCTCTTTTTCACGTTGATCAGGGTAAGGCCAAAGAAGTTGAAAAATTAATTAATAATCCAAAAAGTATAAGATGGCTCTGTTTGAGGTATCCAAATTTGTTTGGTTGTGAAATCGTCAAAGATCCTGACTTGATATTTGTTTATAAGCAGATCCGGAGTCATTATCGAAATGCCAGTTATTTGTTCATTGTGCGTGACCCGCGGAGTACCATTCGAAGTATTTGTAACAGATTAGGTCTTGATGGCGATGCTCAGAATTACTGCCCTGAAGTTTCTGAGATGGAAGGTGGCAATAATCATTGGGAGTTAATTCTGTCTGGAAACTTACCAAAACAAGGCTTAAAGGTTGATCGGTCTGATTTTATTTACAATCTTGCGAGTAGATGGAAGCTCGCTGCAGAGATCTATTTAAAAAATTCAGATAAGATGACGCTTCTTAGGTATGAAGATTTTTTATTGGAAAAAGAAAAAAGTATAAAAAGTATTGCTTTAGAACTAGAGTTTGAATGTAAAAATTCGATAACTGAATATGTTGATGTGCAGTATCAGCCTAAAGGCGATGCGCAATTGGATGCGCTTTCTTTTTTTGGGAAAGAAAATCTGAAAATAATAGAGGATGTTTGTGCGAAATCAATGAAGGTGTTTGGTTATGATTTTTTATTATAAACCATCACTGCTGTCCCGTTAACTTTCACAGCAATGCCATCTGATTAATATTAGGCCGCCGGTCGGGCACCGGGTCACCCCTGAGTAACGCCATCATATCGCGTTTTTCAAACAAATTTAATTGCAGTAGCCGTAAAATCTGT
>JAJRVW010000204.1 GCA_024277115.1 Calditrichota bacterium | reverse complement strand
TTATTGTTTTTTCTCACTAGTTCCTTTTTCAAAAAATATATATCCTCTCCTTTTCTATTTTCTCCTGTAAAATGAATATTGGCTCCGAATAAAGAAGACAATAATAGATTACCATCATAACGCTTATGTTCAATACCTCCCAGCATTAAATGACATTCTAAACCAGCAATTGAACAAGCGGCGGCAGTTTGTCGACAATGATTTGATTGTTGTGCCCCGGCAGTTATTACCGTATTGCACCCATTGTCCTTTGCTTGTTGAATTAGGTATTCGAGTTTTCTGGTTTTATTTCCACCAAAAGCCAGCCCGGTATTATCATCTCTTTTAATATAAAGAGAATATTCAGGATATCTTTTTGATAGGCTTTTTAGTGAGTGTAATGGGGTTGGCAAAAAGCCCAGGTCATATTTATTTTTGAGCATTTTTTCTTTTATTTATCCGTTTAACTTATGTTTGCTACGATGACAAAAATCAAAGTTAATAAATCAATGCCCCGGCTTTTACTTCATCATCTAATATTACAAGCCGCTTGATCGCTAAACTATCATAACCTTCCAGAAGAATCCCATCGGTACGTTCACCTGATAATCTCAGAAATGAACCTTTGTCTTTAGGCAAGTTCCCCCCGCTTATTACAATATTTTTATTATTATATAAAGAATAAGCAGGCCTCTTCGAAGATTTTATTTCCACATTCCTGAGCCTTATATCTTCCGCGTCAATACTCAACAAGCCATACTTCGATGAGATATACGAATTAGTAATTTCAATTTTACTGATAGCCATTTCGGGCAGGCCCCGGAGAAATATGGCACGTCCGGCATCGAGACAAACAACATCATCAATATAAATTTTTCTGAACTGAGGCGTCCCTTCAGTTACAACAGGGCGGTTTCGGTAGTCTGGTGTATCTATCTTCTCATCCAGGCTGGCAGCTTTATTATCATAAAACATATTAAAACGGATGGCGTCTGTTTTAATATGTGCCATTAATACGCCGTTAATAAATATATTTTCAACCACGCCACCTCTTCCCCGTGTCGTCTTAAACCGCAGGCCAACTTCAGTACCCATAAACTGGCAATCTTTTATAAAAACATTTCGTACCCCGCCAGACATTTCACTGCCAATTGTGACACCTCCGTGTCCGTGGTAAACAATGCAATCGGCTATAACAATATTTTCCGAAGCCACACCTCTATTTCTGCCAAATTCATTTTTACCCGATTTGATACAGATGGCATCGTCACCTACATCAAAAGTGCAATTATATACGATCACGTTCTTACACGATTCTATATCAAGACCATCACCATTGGTTGAATACCATGGGTTGCGGACTTTAATATTGCGGATCACAACATTCTCACAAAGTAATGGGTGGATATTCCAGGCAGGGGAATTCTGAAAAGTCGGTCCATCCAATAATACATTTTTACATTCGATAAGACTGATGAGAACCGGTCTAAGAAATTCCCGGGCATTGGCATAATCCTCAAGAGTTGAATTAGGATTTTTTTCCAGGGATTTTACCAGCTCCCTGCCATTCGCAGCGTTCTCGGAGGGCCACCAAACGGTCGTCCCATACCCCTCTCGCAGAACACCTCCTGAACATATGAGTTCTTCCCATTGCACATTGGTCATTTCGTTTTTTAAAACAGGTCGCCACCGGTCTCCCGCACCATCAATGATACCCTCGCCTGTGATTGCAATATTTTCTAAGTTTTTACCGGAAATAGGTGAGGCGCGCCGCACTGCCGGAAGACCTTCCCAACTTGTTTCTATAAGCGGGTAGTCCTCAAATTTGCCACTAAACATCAGTATTGCGCCTTTTTCCAGGTGAAAATTTATATTGCTTTCTAATCTTATTGGCCCTGTGATCCAAATCCCGGCCGGGACGACTACTTTTCCACCTCCTGCTTTGGCACAATCACTTATTGCGTTATTAATAGCAACGGTGTTATCAGTATAGCCATCACTTAGCGCACCAAAATTCTTAATATTCACAGTATGTTCTGGAAACCGGGGCAATGTGATTGATCGCATTTCAAAAGGAAGTCCGGTAAAATATTGTGCTATCTCATCCGTTTTGTTTAAAGGGCAACGACATGAGTTTACAATCAATAAAAAAAGGCCTGCCAATAAGTAAAAGTTTTTTAAATCATTTTTAGACATTCTCTGCATCCGGTTTTGCGGATAAGTTATTTCTATTTTCGATAGTACTTATTATTAAATTTCGTTGAACGTTTTTGGGTTGAGCATATTGTGCAAAATCCATGCTTATAGTCCAGTATTCTTAAGGGAATTTTATAATCAGGTTATTTTTCCTCAACAGAAATGTAACAGGTGAAGGAAAATTTCAAATGATAAAAATTAAAGTTACTAAACCAAGGCTTTGTTCTTGATGTTTATACATTTGATTATTTGGTATTTGTTTTTTCCTGTCTATCAAAATTAGGCTATTCAACAATGTCAAATTCTCCTCTTTGCAAATGGATTTCCCATAATCCACCTGCGCAAAGAAGCTTACCGTATCCATATTCCGTTCAACATAACGCGCTCTATATTGTATAAAGCCTTGATATCCTTAAGAGGATCGCCCTTGACCAACACCAGGTCGGCCTGCTTACCTTCTTCAATGCTTCCCAGCCTATCCTGAATACGGAAAAACCGCGCGCCTTTAATTGTTGCGCCAAGAATTACATCCATGGGTGCCATACCGCTTTCAACCAATAACTCCATTTCCCGTTGAAAAGACCAGCCTCTCTTTGCATAGCCTACCCACGCGCCATGAGAGCCAACCACGATCTCTACACCGCCTTTGGCGGCTTTGCCGGTAAAAGCCATCATATTATTAAACCCTTTTGCCTGGCTGGTGTCATTTTTACCCTTACCGAGCCGGTACTCGTAGGCCGCCAGAGTTGGGGTTACAAATGTTTTATGCTTTGCCAAGAACCGAATAAGCGAGTCAACCGCCGGGCTGTTCATATCAAATTTGGCCCACATATCATACCGGCCTACCTGGCGCGCTTTGTTATTTCCCATAATTTCCTGGCGATACTTTTGTGCTTCCATAAGTGGCAACAGGGCAACACCAAACGAGGTTACATGTTCAACGCCATCCAGTCCGGCCAGAATAGCTTCCCTGGCATCGGTAATTTCCAGGTGTGCCGTAACCGGGATACCACGTTTATGCGCCACCGTACAAACTTCTTCAATCAGACCAAGGGACAATCGAAAGTAAATTTTTATTGCCGAAACACCGTTATCAATCAAGACATTTACGGCAGTGCGCGCTTCCTTTCTATCCCGGACGATATACGCGTCCTCAGGCCAGGCAGCCGGTGGCATTTCGATGTGTGGACCGGTTAGAAAGAGCCGTGGCAAAGGCAGCCCGGATTCCCTTTCTGCTTTATAGGCTTCTATCCATTCGCCCGGGTCTCTTAACGAGGTAATTCCGTTCCGTAAAAATTTTGTTGGCAATTCTTTCACAAAATCATAGTGAAAATGAGAATCGATAAAGCCCGGCAAAAGAGTCAACCCTTTTGCATCTACAATATCACTATTGGCAGGTATGGAGATACTTTCCGCTTTCCCTACCTGGCTTATCACATTGTTTTTAACTATTACAACGGCGTCCTGCAATGGCTCCCCGCCAATGCCATCGACAAGTTTCGCGCCAATAATCGCAATAGTTTTAGAGCCTGACTCTATTTCTTTTTCATTTACTTCGCTTATTCTGACATGTCCTGTCTGTTCCAAAACCGATTGTCCTGCCAACGTGCCAATCGCAAGAATAAAACAAAGAATTAAAATCTTAATTTTTTTCATAAATACCTACCTTTTGATTCATGAGTATAAAATTTATATTGCCTATACCACATCCGTATAAGAATAAAGTTAATTTTTTATTGGAAGTGCACGAACTAACAAGAACTCCTCAAAGTGAACCTTAAGCTTGCCAGAACCTTTGATTCTTCCAATTTCCTTATTATTCACATAATCCTCTATAACATAGTCTTTGTTTTCCAGGCCACGTAATTCAATATCCCCGTCCCAAACGGGTGCATAAAAGGCAAAATATAAAATAGTTTCTTTTTTAATTACATGCGTTTCCGGTTTATCATAGGCGATGTCATATAAATTCATATATTCGCCATTGCTCAGTTTAAATTTTTGGTACAAATAAAACCATTTTGTAAAATCCTTTTTCTTTTGCGGATTGAGGTAGCCGGGAAATTTTTTTCTGAGAATATGAAAATTGTCTTCCTCTGTAAGTGTAAACATCGTCTCCGGGATGCCACCAACACCGACCATCGTGGCGAAATTACTTTCCTTATAAACCCTTCTTTCCACCATATCGCCTAAATAAGCGGCACGCGGCCCCATTAATGCTTTCAGGACTTTTGCCCTGTGCCGTGTTTGCCAGGGTGTGTTAGGATCAGAGGAAATGGGTTGGTTATAATAGGGCATCTTATAAAAATCAGGGAACATTCCGCAGGGACATACTTCCAGGATGGCATCCGGTTTTATACTTAGAGCTGTTTCGGCCATAATCTTATATATTTCCGGCAAGGCTTCTACAGACTCTTCCGGATAATCATGGTTATGGCTTTCGGCATAGCAGCGTCCGACAGAATTTACCAGGCTCTGGTCGATTTTAAAGCCATCATAGCCCCACTCACCAATCATAGTTTCCGTTAATTGGCGATGGTATTCCTGAACTTCTTTCACGGCAGGGCACAGATATGCGGCGCTATCGGCAGTTAAATAAATACCATGTTTTAAAAGTTTCCCATCCTTGTCCCTTAACAGCCACTCCGGATGTTCTTTCATTAATTCCGGGCCGGCAATATTTGGCGTTATCCAGAGTTTCGCTTTAAGGCCTTTTTCGTGAAGTGAATCTGTAAATTTTTTCATATCGGCGGCGCCGGCCGGAAAAATATTGTCCCGCGGCCGATAATCCCCGTTTATATAGAACCAGCCCATATCGATCGTGACAACTTTAAGGCCAAGTTCTTCCACTTGAGGGAGTATGTCAATTATCTGCTCCTTTGTAAAATTTGGCCCAAAGCCCCATGCACAAAAAACAGCATCATAAACAGAGCTGGACGAGTCGGGCTCTATCATTTTAAAACCGTTCTTTTCCATGATATTTTTATAGGTTTTCAGTCCATCATAAAAATCGCCCCCATGCACGCCAACAACGGTCGGGATCGCCCGATAGACCTCCTCAAATTCTACATCTTCCCGGTTGTATTGGATACTAATTTCAAGATATCCTTCAGCATTCACTCTTGCCGGTAATGAGAGCAGGGTTGGTTTATCACGAACGCTGCCAATAAAAAAACCTGTCTCCTCGTTCCAAACATCCAGTAGTGGAAGCCCGCCACCGGATTCGGAAACTTTCCAATTTTGGCCCTGATAATTTTCTGCTGAAAAATCTTTCGATACGGGCAGGATCCAATCCGGCCGGGAATCATACGATCCGCCTTGCAATATCCAAAATGAATGACGGCTGGAATCCTGTTTAACAAGGGTAGCATCCAGCGTGAATGAATTATTAACTTCCTTTTCTATAAAAAGACCGGGTGTAGAATCTGTGTTGCGGTACTCAACGCGAAAAAGCGCCGCATTAGGGAAGCTTTCATACAATTCAACAAAAAGCGTTTTTTCTATCACCGAGCCAAGCGGGCCATCCGCAGTTCCGGAAAGCTGTAGACGCTTTCCCCGACCATAATTAGTTTCAATATCCGTAAGTTTGATTTTTTCTTTATCAACTGTAAAATCTTTTACTGCTTCGCCATTGATCACCAGATAATGTGGCTGCTCTCCGGCATGAATGACTGACAGTAACTTATCACCGGATTTACGGTACACATTGCAATTCGTTTTTTGATCAAACACAATTTTTAGGCTGCTATTTTCAAAGGAAAATACATTGTCCCCTTTTGAGAAGCTGGCGACTTTTCCTTTTTCGGAACATGATACAGCCAAGAGCAACAGGGGTAGTAAAAAATAGTGAAATGAATTTTTAACCATTATTTTAACCTTCTTATTAATTATTGACCTTGGTTGGTTGTTTTGCCAGTTCGTATAATCGCGCCATGGCAATAACCGGGTTATGTCCTAAATAATCTTTGCACGGTACGTTGTATTCCGTGTGCGGTTTGCGCTGTACTTCTTCCTGGTTTCCACCTAAAGAATGGTAGAACTCCCAGATAGTGCCTGTTTCTGTAAATTTTTTTGCGGTAGCATCCAAAGCTTTTTCAATTATTTTCATAGCAGCATCTTTACGGCCATAGTTCAAACATCCCCGTGCCGCCCAATAGGTCATACTGTTCCAAGCTGGGCCACGCCACATCCTTTGTTCAAATTTTGGGTCATTAACCCCAACGGTAGAAATTGGATGCTCCGTAAAAAATACATCCGGGTTTAACAAATAGTCATCAATAAAGCGATCGGCCTGCTCTTTGGTTGCGGCACCCACAACAAGTGGCCACATATTTTCAAATGCGGTTTGCTTTAGTCTCTCGTCCTTAATAGCCCAGATGTCATAAAACATACCTTCTTTGGCCGAGTAAAGGTCCTTTTGAATAAAGCGTAACAACTCTTTTTCCCGTCTTTCAAAGTATGTATTTTCCAGACCCAGTTCTTTGGCCCAAAGGCTGGCCATTTTATACATCAAATAGACATGCGAAGTAGCATCTATGCAGGCCCAGGCACCCATATCAACATCGTCAAAACGGATGCCCTGATCGATGCCGCTTTCCCATTTTTTGATCAGTATATCATTATAAAAGAACCCTTCGCCTTCTGCTTTTCGGGCATTCTCGAACCAGGTAATTTGTCGGACAAGCGGTGTAAAAAATATTTTCAAGACTTGTTTATCGCCAGTCAGCTCGATATAGTCCTGAACGGCAACCACCCAAACCGGCGGATGCCCGGCATCGTTTTTACTCCAGTCGACTTTATCCCTTTTGATTGACATATTCGGAACATCTTCACCGCCGATCATCCAGATAGAACCGGGCAACAGGCCATTTGGCTCCTGATTTTTAACATCATTAACCAGCTGGTGCAACGCGTGGGTTGGGTAGCTGGGCAACACATCAATTATTTGGTGGACTATATCCCAGTGCCCAAAGGCAGGGCCGTATACATACCCGGGGCCAATTTCTTCCCATTCATAATCAAAAGGATAGGTTGCCGGATGTGTACTTTTTTCGTGCAGATCGGCGACATATTTTAACATAGGGCGCCACTCTTCTTTACCGATTTGCCCCGCTTCATTTTTTAGTGTCGCCCAACTATCTGTGGGTGTCACTTTTCCCCCGGTACTACATGAGGATATTGTTATTAACAGGAAAAAAAAATATCGCATTTCAACCTCTATTAATTCAGTTTACTTTTCTATTTAATAGTAACGGCGTTAAAAATTTGGTAAATACGTCCGCCTGCCGCAGCATTCCCAGATCGTTGGGATGTACGCTGTCTACCGTACCTTCCCCATCGCTGCCCAACATATTTTTATTGGAGAGAAAATATAAATTTTTATCCCCTTGCGATATTAAGTTATTATAAGCCTCTCGTAAAAGACGGCCTTTTCCGGTAGGTGAAATATTTAGATAATTTGAATCTTCCACTAAAACAACCGGTGTATTCGGTTTTGTACGGCGTAATTTTAGAACAAACGGCACTACACGTTCCTTCACCATTTGATCACTCATATTCCACAAACAATCCAAGACATACAGAGAAGCATCTAATTCAGATATCAGCTCTGCCATCTCTGGCTCCATTTTCCCGGCACCGGAAAACCCCAGGTTAATAATCGGAACGCCTAACTCCCTGCCCACAATTGAAGTAGCCGCCATGCCTGGTCGCGAAGCACAGCCGCCCTGGGTTATCGATGTACCATAAAAAACGACTGGTTTCTTTTTTTTATTTAATTGCGGCTGAGAAAAACTACGGTTGCGGGGAATGCCGATTTCCATAGATTTAATACCATTATACAAGGGGAGATATATCAAATAGGCACGGTGGCCGCTAAGCGAGAAACGGGTTTCATTCGAAAGCGAATGCGGCCGGCCATTTCCGGCAAAGATCCATTTATTGTTTTCATCTTTCAAATAAAGATCGATCCCGCTTACCGCTGTTGGCGGCATATTTTTCAGACCTAATTCATCCGATAAAAGGGTCCATTTTACACGTATAGAATCGGCATCCGTGTTGAAACGAATAGATAAACCAGCTGTTTGGAGGCTCAAATCCCAGACTTTTTTAGTTACCATTTTTTCGGCATATCCGGGCAACCGGTCATAAAAGGAACGGCTGTCTGTCCAGCCTTTTCCATCAACACGCAGGTCTTCACAATTATGCCATATATAAGCGCTATCGTTTGCGGTATTTTCCCCAGCGGATACGTTGCTATAGCAAATGGTTAGAACAATGATGAGTATTTTGTAAAACAAATTCGTCTCCCTGTACCAATTAAGTTCTATCACGAAGTAGGTATAGCCTTGAGGTCAAAACCATTTAATTTCATCACCGGATATAGCCTGTGTCTTCTTTTCGATATGACCATGTAGGCGCGCCGTGTTCATAATCTCTGGGTTGGGTGCGTGCTGTTTTTAAATAGGTTTCGATTTCTTTCACTATTTCAGGATGTTGTTCCGCTACATCGGTCGTTTCACTGATGTCCGTATCTAAGTTATAAAGAGCCATCGTCGCGCCCTCTCCTTTTCGATGCCCTTTCCATGCGCCATACCGCACAGCCTGATGGAGAATACCTGCCTTTTCAAACTCCCAATAAAAAAATTCGTGTGAGGCGCTGGATTGTGATTCCCCCAGCAAAGCAGGAAGGACAGAAAGGCCGTCGATAGAATCAGGCGGTTTGGTGCCGGCTAGTTCTGTTAATGTTGGCATCACATCATGAAAAGCCCAGGTGTAGTCACTCTTTGTTCCCGGATTAATCTTTCCAGGCCAGCGGACAATCATCGGTACGCGAATGCCCCCTTCATACAAATCCGCTTTTTTCCCCCTTAAAACACCGTTGCCCTCAAAAAAATGCAAGTCAGCGCCCTTTTTATTCTGGGCGCCGTTATCGCTGCAAAAAAAGACAATCGTATTATCATCAAGGCCGAGGTCTTTTAGTTGGGCCATAATCCGCCCCACATTTTTATCCATACGCGAGATCATTGCCGCAAGGGTTGTCCGCGGAGCAGGCTGATCGGCGTAATGCCCGATTTCGTCTATCCATGGGTTAGGCTCGGGAAATTTCCCCTCGTACTCCCTAAACGAATCCTCCGGTACCAACAACTCGACATGGGGAATTACAAATGGCAGGTATAAAAAGAAAGGCCCCTCTTTATTTTGATCAATAAACCCCATGGCCTTTTCGACGATTACATCGTGGGTATATTGTTCACGCTTTCCACCTTCATTGCCCGGCAGGAGATATTTTTTTTCATTTTCCCATAGATAATAGGGATAATAATAATGGCCATGAACCTGGTTCAGGTAACCAAAAAATTGATCAAAGCCCTGTTTGTTGGGGATGCCGGTCGTATTAACATCGCCAAGCCCCCATTTCCCGAACAGGCCTGTGGTATACCCGGCAGATTTTAATACTTCGGCAACCGTTACATCTTCATCATATAGAGGCGTACCACCACTACCAAAATTGCCACGTATGGCCGTATGGCCACTATGCAGCCCTGTCATAAGCACACTACGGGACGGCGCGCAGACAGGCGCCCCGGCGTAACACTGGGAAAACTGCACCCCTTCCGCGGCCAATTGATCGATATTGGGCGTTTTGATTTTTTGCTGGCCATAACAACCCAGATGGCCGTAACCTAAATCATCCGCCATCATAAAAATAATATTTGGTTTTTTAGCCCCGTTAACATAACTGAAAAAAGCAGGGGATGCTAAAAGCGACATTGCCCCCAATGCTGATTGTTGTATAAATTTTCTGCGCTTCATTATATAAAATCCCCCGTTCCAGTTTTTATAGATCACCCTGATTAAGTCGTTGGAATGTAAATCGCTTTCAACAATTTCAGATCCCTGCCTATCGCTGCAACAACCTCCTCTTCAGGGATTGTTAAATGGGGCATTCCTTTTTCGGCCCCACCTAGGTCGTGTTCCAAATGCAATGAAAATGGCGCCTCGACGTTTAAAACATTAAGCTGCTTAAAAAATGTACTAAAACCTACCATACCCTGCCCAAACGGCACATATTTTACATGCCAGGCCCCATTGCTTTTCTGCCAAATAAAATCTTTAATATCGATTGAATGCACAAAAGGTGATAGCAGTTCTAAGGCCAATGGCCAAGATTTTGATCCTTCGATTGTGGCGTTACAAATATCGTATTGGCAGCCCAACCACGGAGAATTAATCTCGGTTAAAACTTGTGCAAGGTCCCAGACCGGCGCGCCAAACCAAGTACCATCATGGTTCTGGTAGGCTCCCTTGACTTTGTAATGGGCGTTCATAGCTGCAAGGTCTTTCATTTTGGCTTTAAACTCTGCAAGATTATTATCTATGCTTTTTGTTTCATCATAGTGATACCAATTCATGCGATAATTCTTAATCCCTAAAGCAGCGGCGGTTTTAATAGTTTTTTCTGTTTCGGGCTCGGCGATGTCCCGGATGATAGTCGCCAGCATAACAACCTCAACGCCTGCTTTGTGGCAGATTTCGACCACTTTGGGCAAGTCTTCTTCTACCTGTTCAGGTTTTACGTGGCCATCAGGACGAACTGTCAGGTCCAAACCATCAAAACCAATCTCTGCAACAGTTTGTGCCATGCCCTCCCACCCGAGCCAATGCAAATGCTTTGAAAACAAAGAAATCTTTGGCGTATTTTTCTTATTGTAAACTTCACCCGTCAAGTGCTTATCTTTTGACATTAGCGGATATACATCATTTTAGTGGAAACTATAACGCCCGCTGATTGCAAAACCGCAAAGTATAAACCACTGGCAAGTTGGTTGCCTTCTATATTTATAGCATTCCAAACAATGTTATAACTGCCGGGATTTTTAACTTCATCGATAAGGCTGGCCACAAGTGCACCCTTAATATCATAGATTATTAAAGAAACCTGCCCACGCTTTGGAAGGTCATAACTTATTATTGTTGATGGATTAAAGGGATTGGGCGAACTGCGAAGGGAAATGTGTGAGGGAACTGTTGCTGACTTATTCTCATTATCAATCCCGGTCACAACGTTAAACCCAGAGATTTCGACCATGCCGTCTGCCCCACCCCATTGCCCGCCAAAAGCCATTTTTACCGATCTATAATTTATAGAGTTTATTGAGCCCGGCGAAGGGTGAAACGTATATCCATCAGCAAGCAGTATTTCGTCCCCGCCCTCCGGTGTAAGCAAAACACTATAGACCTGGGCCGGAATATCGACATACATTTTAAATGCAAAGCTTTGGCCGGCAGAATAAGCGATACTTTGATCCGATGTGTATGATGTACCGTCGCTGGCCACAATACGCCCATTATTATTAAACCCGATTTTACAGCTTAAATCACCATACCCCGTTGGGCTTTTGTTAGAAAAACCAATCACACCGTCCACTTTATCGGCTGTGGACAGCGCGTCCCAATAAAAATAAAATTGCCCTGTTTGCGGCCCAGTGGGATGAACAATGAAATCATCGCTTAAAACCGAACTGAAAATAGCGGAAATTGTTGTATTATCTTTTATTATAATTTGCAGTGTACTTTCTGTCCCAGAGGAATCGCCACCCCATTCGACAAACTGCTCGCCCGAATCGGGAATTGCTGTTAACGTAACAACTGTCCCAGAGGAATAAGAGGCGCTGTCGGGTTCGATCTGCACAGAACCTTTACCGAACACATTAATGGTGAGGTAATAATTTTTTTTTTCACTGCCCGCATATTCATAAGGGCCAATATCCCAATTTGATCCTTGAGGCCGTATATTTCCTGTAAAATCAACCCGAATATCAATCCCATAATTATCCAAAAATGTTTGATAGGCTGAATGGGAAAGACCACTTTCAATGGCCGGGCTATCTTCTTCCAGCCTAAAGTCATCATTGGCTACATCTACAAAAAGTGGATCAGCTTCAATACAATCGCTACACGATTCATCTTCCCCATTTTCCCAAAATAAATTATTTTTTGCTGTGGCTACACCAGAAAAAACAACCGGGCTTGCCTTGGCTATAATATTATTGGTTGCTTCCTCTGCAGAAGCAATTGCCCTATTTGTATTATAGATTGTATTATTAAGCACAACACCGGCATCTACATTAATCGCTATCTCGCAATTATAAATTATGTTGCCGATTATATAAGGTGGAAATAAGGCTTGCAGAGGGTTTATACCATCTTCACTGTCATAAATACGGTTATAAATTATCCAAATATTTTCCTGGGCTCCCTCATCATTAATGCGGACAGCCTCGCCACTGGAAGAAGAGAAAATTGTTGCATATCCATAAATTTCATTTTGTGATATTATTACGTTCTTTGCACCCTTTACATCGACGGCGTTTTCTCCATCATGGTGCATCACATTTCTTCCAATATAGAGAGAATCAACTTCAATATCTTTTATGGATGCAACCCAATCCCTGTCAATTACCTGAATGCCGTCATCACCATTGTTATAAATTTTATTATCAATTATCCATACATTTTCCGTGGCATTGTCTACCATCAGCCCCATCATGCCGGTTTCCGCTGTTGCGGGATAAACCCCGTTATCATGAATATCGTTATTATAAACAACAATATGCTCTTTAATTTCTCCAGGCGTAAAATCAAGTTTATATGTCCATAAAATTATACCGGAACTGTTCTCGCCTGTTATTTCGGAGTGGCGTATTGCAAAATGATCGGTTGGTTGATATATCTTTATAGAGGGCCCGTTAATGAACATATTTTCCATAATAACATAACTGACATCCCTGACTATAACCTGGTTGCCCCCGCCAATCTCAAAGCGGTTTTCGCTGTTTGCCCCGCGAATAAAAATAGGTTTCTCTGCCGTCCCGGATTCATTTATAATCGGTAAATAGGTTCCTCCATGAATACTTTCCGAATAATCATAGGGGCCGTTATGCACCTCTACAACGCTCCCGGCAGAGAGGTTTTTTGGTATGGTTAAACGGGGCTTGTCTGTTGTCCCAAAAGGGTTATCGCTGTCTGTTGCACTGCCATGCTGGTTATCCACATAATGTGTAAAAGGGCCATTACCGGCATCTTTATAGGCCTCCGGGCCACTGCCAAAATCAAACAGGGAATCCTGGTACATTGTATGCGATTCTTCAATACCAAACCCTGGCATGGGGATACCAATGGGCGGGAGATAAGACTGGGACAATACCAAAGTGGGCGCAAGAACGAAAATAACAGTAATCAATACAGCCCTCTGATAAAAAGCCATGGATGATTTTAAAATCTGTTGTGTCATTACACCCCCATCTGGTTATATAAGGTTTATAAATACTTTTTTAAAAAATTACCATAGCTATTTAGATACGGTAAGTAGCTTATTCAAGCAAGAAGCTATGAGCGGTTAACTGAAGTAGCAAATGGTTGACGCCTAAGTTATTTAGGGGCTTTACAGGTCCTGCAACCCCGCCGCCGCGGGGTCATTCACGCATATTTTTTATGGGAACACGGCTATTTGCCAATAGATTTCTGTTTAAAACACATCCCGTAAAAAGCATCCCGTACAGAACACGAGGACTGTAAGCAGGAATGACAGGATAATTGGGTTGTGTAAAGTTTTTTATTTTTAAATCAGAGTTCTCATAAATTATCTTTTTCGATCTGCTTCTTTAATTCATTTACTAGATATTTTACTACAGAAGGCTTTTTGGCCGCCAAATTGTTTTTTTCATAAGGATCGTCACCAAGATTAAAAAGCTCTCTACTGCCTGCACTAAGTGATTCTCCCGTGTAAACAAGTTTCCAGTTTCCTCTTCGTAAGATTAATTGTTTACTTGTTCGCAAATATAACGATCTTTCCGGTGTCTTTTTTCCGTAAGCTAAAGTTTGCCAAATATCATCACCATCAAGCTTCATCTCTGGAGTTACAGTCGCGCTAGTCAACGAAGCAATAGTTGGGAAAATATCACTGACATGGATCAACTGGTGTTCTTTTCTTGGATTCAGCTTACCCGGCCAGTTAAAAAATGCGGGTACACGTATGCCTCCTTCATATAACCTTCCTTTCCAATCTCGCAGAGGTCGGTTATTTCCCAATTGATCATAGGGGCCGTGTTTCATTTCATATTCAAATGTGGGGCCCCAGCTTTTTTGGGCGCCATTATCACTAAGGAAAATAAGCAGCGTTTTATCGCGTAAGTTTTCATCCTCTAATACTTGGATCAATTGACCCACAGAATTATCCATATGTGTAACAGAGGCAGCAAAAATCCGTCGTGATTCATTTTTAATAGAATTATATTGCCGAATCCACTTTTCTTCCTCCTGTAAAGGATAATGTGGGACACTAAATGGCACATACAGAAAAAATGGCTTTGATCTATCTCGTAATTGTTTTAGATATTTTATGGCTTCATTTGTAATCAAATCTGTAGCATGCCCCTCCTCTTTAACAAAGTGATCATTACGGTGCCAACTTTGATCACCATTTTTATACAAATGCGTGTATTGATCAATCTGCCCATGTAAAAAGCCATAAGTATATTCAAAGCCATATTGACGAGGTCCATTTTCAGGCCTTAAACCCAAATGCCATTTTCCGGTAATTGCGGTAGAATAGCCATTTTCTCTCAGTAACCCCGGTAATGTTACAATATCCTTTGGCAGTACTTGTTTGCTCTTCATTGCAATAGGCCCGGAAATTCCAAATCGGCTCGCATAACGTCCGGTTAATAAGGATGCCCGTGTTGGAGAGCAGGTAGGATATACATAAAATTGGTCGAGCTCAACGCTGTTTTTTACAAGCTCATCAATGTTTGGCGTACTAATTTCGGAGCCATGATAGCCTACATCATTCCAACCTGCATCATCAGCAACTATAAGGATAATATTTGGCGTGGGACGATTGGTCTCGTTCCTTAATTCAGTTTTTCTTCTTTCCATGATCCTTTTGTCGCTTGTGCACCCATTTAAGACAAGAATCAACATAACGAGAATTAATAGGCGCGAGGAGAACAGAGTTATCCTGGTTCGCTTGTTCAACTTTACTTTGTTCATAAAAAATTTTCCCTAAAGGGTAAGCTGGCGATGCCAATAAATCTAATTAAGGCGCATTGCGCCATAAGGACGGATAAATAGAGCCATAATTTTATTTTTACCAAATACAGGCTCCATAAACTTTATAAACTTTTCTGTTTGCTCAATGGGAAGAAAAACCTGGATAGTACCGGCAAACCCCCCGCCATGCACCCGGCAGGCACCTTTTCCTCTACAGTTCATTTGGATAAACATTTCTGTTAGCGCCAAGGCCAGGCCAATACCCTGCTCCCGGCTATTTTTAAGGGAATAAACATTTTGTAGCCATTTGAAGGACGAATCACCCGAGGCGTTTACCAGAGACAAGAACAATGGGAAATTGTTGTTTTCCAGCGCTTTTATCTGTTCGTCGACCCGCAGATTCTCATTTAAAAAATGTAACGCCCTTAAAATCGCCCTGTCGCCTGTTTTGCCCCGTAGTTCAATTAAATTTCCAAGCAGCCCCTCTCGGTCAACATCCTTGCACGTTTTGCCGCCCAGTAAGTTTGCCACAGCTTTCATTTCATTGGGAATCGCGGCATAATCTTCTGTGAGGTCAGCATGGCTGGCGCCTATATCTACGATTAATAATTGATAAGCCTGTTCCTTAAAATCAAAATTTATTTTTTTTATCTTTGGCTTGCCGGGGTCTTCAAAATCAAGAGAGATAATACCACCTGTGGCACAAGCCATCTGGTCCATTAAACCACAGGGCTTGCCAAAATAATTATTCTCGGCAAACTGTCCTACAACTGCGAGGGTTTCAGGTAATATCCGGCCATTATTATAGAGATTATTAAAAACCGACCCGATCAAAACCTCAATTGCAGCCGAAGAACTGAGCCCCGCCCCCGGTAAAACATCACTTTTAACACATGCATTAAATCCGCCTATCCGATATCCAAGATGGCCCAACTTATAGGCAATGCCACGGATTAGTGCGGATGTAGAGCCTTCCTCTTCCTTAACAGGTTTTAAATTGTTCAAGCTGACTTCAAATGCCTTTTCATATCCCTCGGAAAATAGTACGACCTTATTATCATCATTAATACCTGCTACGGCAATTGTATCCAGGTTTATGCTGGCGGCAAGAACTTTGCCATTATTATGATCGGTATGGTTTCCTGAGATTTCAGTTCTTCCGGGTACGCTAAAAAGATAATTTCTACCCTTTTTAAATTTTCCCTCAAATTGATCAATCAAGTCCTGGTAACGTTGTAGTTGATTATTGAGAACTAACGATCCATTTCCATATATTTTTTTTAAACCAGATTCCAGGTTCTGCAAAATCATCCTATTATCCCTATTAAATTAGTTTTATAAAATACGTCCACACCGAAGCTATTAGCTTGAGGTTGATTGTTTTAACAGAAGAAGAACTTATCGAATATAGGTTAGTTTTATAGTTTTAAAATACCGGCCAGCCTGTATACGCAACAGGTACATCCCGCTAGCTACCTGCCTACCGGTATCGTCCTTTGCATCCCAAGTTAATGTATGGATACCTGCCAGGCGGTACCCGTCTTCTAACTGGGCAATTTTTCTGCCGGAAACATCATATACCGCTACGCTTACATTCAGGGCTTCGGGCAATCCGTACCTTAAAACAGCCAAAGGATTAAAAGGGTTAGGATAACTGGTCAAATTAAATTTATCAGGCTGTATCGCGGACTTCCCATTCGCAAGTAATCCTGTAACAGAAGCACCATATATATCCAACTCAATAATGGTATTCCAAACACCCCAAGGCGTATCTGCCCCATGTCCTGTAACGCGCACATAACGGGCTGATGTATCCTCAAAATCAAATGTTTCAAATTGTTTGATCAATGCGGGGTCTGAATGTCCCGAATATATTTCAGTCCAATCCGATCCATCGGTGGATACTTCAATCTCAAAGAGAATTGAATCCACATTCCAGGCAATGTCGAGATAATCTACCGTATAAACGGAACCTAAATCATAACTTATCCATTGCGGATTGCCTGGCGCAGCCCAATAAGTGCCAAAATCGTTGTCATAAGATTGTTCCGGGCCATTACCTGTTTCTGACTCGCTGGCTGTTGCCGTCACGATGGCAAGGTTTTCCACAATACCTTCACCGGTATAAGTAAAAATAGCCGAGATCGTTTTATCCGAATCCATCAAAATTGTATCCGGATTGGCCATAGCGCTAAGATCGCCTTCCCAGCCATCAAAGCGGTATCCGGGCGCTACCACTGCAGATACTTCAACATTTGTATTTTCTAAGTAATATGCTGTAGAAGGGGTGATTTCACCACCTGTTTTTTGATTAACTATAAGGGTGAAGTAATTCAGTCCATCTTCCGATTCAAAGGGGCCGATATCCGGGGCGGTGCCCATAAAGGCCAGCCCAACATCTACGCCTGTGTCAATAAGGTCACTTCCCGGAACCAATCTTAAAAAAGGTGTCAATGGCAGGCCGCCATCTTCCCGGCGAGGGCCAAGCATACCGCTGTCATCTCTATTTACAGGGTCATCCTCAGTCACGATAATACTGACCGTATCGTTCCACGAGTTATGGCTTGCAAGGCTAAGATCGGGGAGAGCTTCAGGATAATCAGGATTATCAAAGTTGTTGCCAAACTCCAAACTATTTTTTATTGTATGTTTTTTTCCGTCGGTATAATCAAAACCAAATACTTTATTTCCATACGATGCGGAATTCAATATTTCGGCAGGCCCAAGGTTCATATGAAATCCGGCCCCGTTATTACCCCACGAGAGACTATTTACCACCCGGTGTTTTACATTATCTTCCCAATAACCAAGCTTTATACCATTGCCCCATAATAAGTCCCATGGATCGAGCAGCGGCATATCTTTATTTGGAACGCCTGTAATCGTGCCCAGAGAGTCATCCCTTCCCGCATAGGCCGCCCAGCAATCTTCCATCTCCACAGGGTAAGGATTACTATAAAAATCATAATTATCATCAAGATTACGCCAACTACGACAACCAGAAAACCGTATATTTTCACCTGTAAAAATCCGCCAACCGTCCCCATGCTGGTACTGATTTTCCAACTGATTTTCGCCATCCTTCCATAAATGATTGGCATTATGGTGGGCATCGCAATTATTAAACACGATGTCATTGCCAATCCAGATAATAAAACCATGCGCCGCACGTGATGCCCGCTTCCCGTTATAACTGCTTTCGATCCGGTCAAACTCAAGAAACCGGCTATCCTCGATTAAGAGCCCCGCACCGCGCCCATTCGTAAGAATGATGGGGCCGACTATCTTCCAATATTCCGCACCATCAAACCCCCAGGTAGCTGTTGAGGCATGGCCTATATTGCCATCCGGTACATTCAGCCCGTCAATTACCGGTATTTCGCCCGGATAACTACGCAGTTCAAAATACGCGTTCGAATTACCTTTTTTTGTAAAATTTGTTTTGGCCGTGGGCATATACGTGCCTCCGCGAAGATAGATTATATCGCCGGCCCGGGCAATATTGTGCGCTGTCTGAACAGTCGCAAACGGATTATCAATCGTTCCGGAGTTATTGTCATTTCCATTAGAGGACACGTAATAAGTTTCTGAAAGTAAAAGGTTGAAACTTATAAACAACCAAAATATTATTGCATATCCCTTTGATTTTAACATGGAATATTCCTTTTTTCTAAAGAAGAACGCCGGACTATTTAAATTAAAAGTTTCACCAAAACTACTGATCCTTTTGCCAATACAATGCACATTACTTTTTATCAACAAATTCAATACCATCACAGGTACCAACAAACGGGATGCCCCGTGTGCTCTGGGCATAGGTAATTAGACCAATGTATACAGAATCACCATAAGCTGGAGGATTGTTTGGCAGCTTGCCATTGCCTTTATACAAATTCCAATTATCGTTGCTATCATCACCTGTAAGGTTAGGGATTTGCCAGTAAATTGTGAGCGTATTGTCATCATTACCCTGTACACGGATATCTGCCCGCCCTTCTGGGGCAGAATTAAGGCCCTCATCATTTACACTTGAGACGCCATCCACAGTATTCTTCCCTTCGATGGTAAAATGGGTTTTTCCACGGTGCCCGACTACAATATGCGAAGAATTCCGTGACTCAAGGTCAGGGACATGAACCTGAATGCCCGCAAAGATGTAAAGGCTGCTGCTATCTAATGGGGCAGATTGAGAGTTGTCTTGGGAACCAATTCCAATATTTCGGGCAATATAATTGAAGGGGAAGGAGACTAACTTAGCATCTAAACGACCTTGATGTTTATTAAAGTGAAGAGAGATATTATCTGTATTGTCAAGTAGTTCAGCCCTGTACCGGCCATTAATTATTGAGACATTGGGCAGGCTATTCAAATTATTTGTGGTATAACCCTGAAGGCTACCATTTACCGAAAAATCATCCGAGACCGTTTGCCCGTGAGCGTTTAAACTAAAAGTTAAAAGTAGGGCCCCACTAATTTGAAACCATTTCTTTTGAAATAAAAATTTTATCATTGGATTTACCTCTTTTTGAAAATTATTAGAAAACTAAAACTGTTTATTACAGATTTCTTTACAAGTAATCACTATAATTTGTAAAATACTGGTGATTATCTCCCTTTTTACTTTTGTCCGTAATAGGCATTGCTGCCATGCTTACGATCATAGTGTTTTTTTATAAGCGCCTCTTTTAGCCTTGTTGAGCCGGGAGAAACTTGCAGTGTTAAAATGGCCATTTTTGCCAGTTCTTCCAATACAATGCTATTATAAACGGCTTTTTCAGCAGAAGCCCCCCAGGTAAATGGCCCATGGCCCGCTACAAGTACCATCTCAACTTCATTATAAGAAAGTTTATTGAAGGCCTGTAAAATCTGCTTGCCTGTTTCCTCTTCATAATCGCCTCTTATCGATTGATCTGTCATCACTTCAGTACATGGCACATCAGTAGCGAGGTGGTCGGCATGTGTTGTGCCCAAAATAGGGATTGGTTGCATTGCCTGTGCCCAAGCCACAGCATAAGTTGAGTGTGTGTGACAAATGCCATTTATCCCCGGAAAATTTTTATAAAGTACGCAATGTGTTTTGGTGTCCGATGAAGGCCTTAACTTCCCTGACACTATTTTACCTTCCAGGTCAACAATTATCATATCTTCCGGTTTCAGTATATTATAAGGCACGCCACTTGGTTTAATGGCAAAACAACTGTGTTTTTCTTCGAACGCGCTTACATTACCAAAGGTATGAACAACCAACCCGCTCGCAGGAAGCTGCATATTTGCTTCCCAGGCTTTTTCTTTTATCGATTTATAAAGGCTCATTTTATCACAATCTCCATTTTCATAAATGCAGGCCAGAGCTCCCTTGTCTGAATTAATTTCAGAATTCTTATTAATTTTCCGTGCAAAATTCATTCTCTGCAAAACTTCCAAATTTTGCATACTTTTTATACAAATCGGCATACTTCCGCACATTTGCCCGAACAGGACGATACTCGGTTTCAATTGCAGCACACATGGCCTGTTGCGCTTGTTCGATATTTGGATAGATGCCCGCAACTACAGCAGCACACATGGCCGCCCCTAAGGCAGAAGTGTTTGCAGATTTTGATACTTTTATGGTCATATTTAATATATCAGCATGTACCTGCATTACAAACGAAGATTTTCTGGCGACACCGCCTACCGCAATAACACTTTTAATATCAACGCCTTCAGCAACAAACCGGTCGACTATTTTTTTTGCGCCAAAAGCTGTAGCTTCAACAAGGGCGCGGAAAATTTTTGGGGGAGTAGAAGCAAGACTCAAACCCGCAATCCCACCTTTTAACAACTGGTTGGCATCCGGGGTCCTGCGTCCGTTGAGCCAATCCAGGGCTACAATCCCATTTTTGTCAATGCCTGCTTTTTCAGCCTTAGCTGAGAGAGCTGGTATAATCTTTTCTGAAAACTCCGCTACCAGCCTTTCTTTGGCCCTGGCATCAAGAATAGTACTTTCTTCAATTAAATTTTCTATCGGCCACATAAGAATATTTTTAAACCAGGCATAAACATCGCCCACACACGATTGCCCAGCTTCCATACCAAGCATACCTGGCACAATTGAGCCATCAACCTGGCCACAAATACCTTTAACAATGTGCTCATTATTTTTAAAAACAGGCGTAATAAGCATATCGCAGCTAGAGGTCCCCATTACTTTTACAAGTACAGAAGGGGTAGCGCCTGCACCAACGCCACCGGCATGTGCATCAAAAGACCCCACACCTACAATAGTGCGCGGTGTTAAACCAAGCTCATTGGCCCACTCTCTGCTTAGCTCTCCAACAGCCTCATCGGCAGTAAAAGTTTTAGTAAAAAGCCGGTCCCGCAGTCCTGCCAGCAGTGGATCCAGTTTAATAAGAAACGCCTCAGACGGTAAACCATTCCAGAAGCCGTGCCACATGGCCTTATGGCCTGCCGCTGTCCGGCTTCTTTTCATATTTGCCAGGCTTGTTCCTGTTAACAAGGCCGGGATCCAATCGCAATGCTCTACCCAGGAAAAAGCGGCTTCACGAACTTTGGTATCTTTGCGTAAAATATGGAGGATTTTTGACCAGTACCATTCGGATGAATAAACACCACCGGAATATTTTGTAAAATCTTCCCCGCCCCAATTTTTGGCCAGATTGTTGATTTCTCCTGCCTCTTGTACTGCGGTATGATCTTTCCAGAGAATAAACATGGCATTTGGGTTGTCCTCAAATTCCGGTAAAAGGGCCAAAGGCGTGCCATCTTTATTAACTGCGCATGGTGTTGATCCCGTCGTATCTATCGAAAGGGCCCGAACCTTTTTTGCAGCACCCTCCGGTGCATTTGCAAGGGCATTCTTTACAACTACTTTCAATGTTTCAATATAATCTTGCGGGTGCTGCCGATATTGATTTTTTGACGGGTCACAAAAGCACCCGCTCTTCCAACTCGGGTAAAATTGCACATCAGAGGCAACTTCGGCTCCATCACCTGCATCAACTATAAGCGCACGCACCGAATCCGTTCCGAAATCTATTCCAATAACATAGTTTCCATTAATATTCATCAACATGCCCTTTAGTATGCCAATACTTTATGGTTACGTTTTTCTGTTAGTTTACCAATTCTGTTTTTATTAAAGGTGTTGTGTTACCACTTTCATGCATAAACCGTTATGATGTTACTATTTTGAACCTTTGCTTATAAGCTACTTTGTATTTGAATGGGAAATAGTGGCTGTAGATAAAATAATCCTTTCTCCTGTTTGGATTTTTTTCGTTCCCAGCAGAATCCCCATTGCTACCTCCAACCCCTTCTCACCAGGTGTCGGATATAAAAAGGTAGCGGCAAGAATGCCTTTTTTTACCCACAAAGCGCCTTCGTGCGGCAAACCATCAATCCCAAGAAACTTTATCTTTTTTTCCAGCCCTACTTCCCTTGCGGCTTGATATGCACCGTAGGCCATAGGATCATTATGCGCATAAATTATATCAATATCTTTATTGACCTGTAAAACATCCTGAGTTATTTCTTTTGCTTTATCCAGTTTCCAATCGGCATCTAACCCGCCAAGAATTTCAATACCAGCTTCCCTTGAAACGATCTCAAAAAAACCATTTTTACGTTCCTGCCCGGGTGTGGACGCGAGTGCCCCACAGATTTCATAGACCTTCCCTTTTGCTTTTCCCGGCCCACCCAACATATCCACGGCATATTTTCCTGCTGCCTGGCCAATACCAAAATTATCCGCGCCGATATATGCCGCATAGCCTTTATAAGTAATATCACGATCGAGCACAATAACCGGGATTCCCATTTCTGTTGCCTCCTGAATGGCTTTGGAACAACCGGAGGCTTCTTTAGGCGAAATAAGGATGGCATCTACGCCTTTTGCAATAAAACTTTTTATATGTTCAACCTGATTTTCTGTTTTATCGTCTGCATCCAGCATAATTAGTTTAAGCCGCTCTCCGTACTCCCCCGCTTTCTCTTTTAACTTTTCATTAAATATAACACGCCAGGGTTCTTTAACTGTAACTTGCGAAAACCCAATAACCAGCTGTTCTTTATTTGTTGATTTTGTGCAGCCCAGAGCTATCATGAGCAGAGCTGCAAAAAAAAAGAATTGAAATCAGTTTATTAATGTGTCTATTTCTCAAAATATATTCTCCTATCCCGCAAATGAAATGTTGTTAGTTTTCGCAACCACTTAACCAGCCTTCCCTCTTGCAATAGTACAGCACCGACAATTATTATGCCCTTCATAATATCCTGCAGCTCACTGGAGACTTCCATTAAATTCAAGATATTGCTTAGGTATCCAATAATTAATACGCCTATTACCGTACCGGTTACAGAGCCTTTCCCGCCCATTAAACTAGTGCCTCCTATTACCACCGCTGCAATTGCATCAAGCTCCCAGGTTAATCCTGCATCAGATTTCCCTTGTGTATATGCCGAGCAATACAAAATGCCGGCCAATGCAGATAGAAAGCCTGAAATACCATAGACCACAACTTTCACCTTATCCGTATTAATACCCGACAAACGTGCGGTTTCTTCGTTTCCACCAATCGCATACAAATACCGGCCAAACTTAACCCGGGTAAGAACAACATGGGCAAGTATTGCAGCCACAACAAAAAACAATAACGGCACCGGCAACAGGCTTGTGCCAAACAAGGCTATTTTACTGCTAAGCAGGTCAAATGATTGCGGTGCGGTAAACAATGTCCCTTCGGCGCTGTATCCGGCGGTATTATAATAAACTGGATGGATCTGCCCACCTTTGCCTGCTATAAACTTGGCAAGCCCAATAGCCGCACTCATCATTCCCAATGTCACAATAAAGGGCTGGACTTTCCCTTTTGCGATAACCAAGCCGTTAAAAGAACCAAAGAAAAAGCCAACGATTGGAACAAGAAAAAGTACGGCAACCGTTGAGAACCCTGAACTAACTTGATTATACCCCCAAAAGAACAAACCCAGCCCCACTGTCCCAGCCAATAAAATGGCAAGGGGCATGGCAAAGCGGGGATCGGAAATTTTGTTTTTTAAGAACTTCCGGAATAAGAAAAAGGCACAAATAGCCACAAAACAAACAAAAAGAGGAATCGCAAAAGAAGTTGCGTTTGTCCAACTTCTCTGCATTAACAACATGGCAGTGATAACGGATGACAGCGAAACAATGCTCCCTACGGACAAGTCAATTCCGGCAGAAATTATAACAAGGGTCATCCCTATTGCAGGCAGTGCTATTATCGAAATACGGCCCAAGACATTTATCTGATTATATGGATTGAGAAATGCATCCCCTATCAATATCCCGCCCATAATAAATAGTGCAATCAACCCGAGAAACGGAGCTATGCGCCTTATCAGACTTTGATATTTCATTTTCTTTAAGTTCAATCTTATCCCCTGTTTATAACAATGGTGAGGCCGCTTCCATAATATTTTCCTGTGTGGCCTCTTCATGGGT
>JAJRVW010000203.1 GCA_024277115.1 Calditrichota bacterium | reverse complement strand
TTACACCCAAAATGGTTGCCCCGGTAAAATATATATCCGGCATAATAAATAAATATTATGACACACTTAACCAGGCTTTTACGCAAAGCCAGGTTCTTGTGGAAACGAGCGAAATGGGTAAATTGGATATCCGTCTCAATAAAAGCTCTTCGCGCCAGGCTATTATGATTTTTGTAGAGAATGATACAATAAAAACCGAGATGGCACGGCTCATCCCACACCTTGTTGAAAACCTTCAGGCCAAAGGTGTAAATATTAGCGCTGTAAATATCGATGTGGGGCAAACGTGGGACAAAAATAACAAACAGCAAGAAAAGAAAAATGGTTCAAAACAAAAATATGTACAAACAACGGAGGCAGATAATGAACAAAACACCGCCCTAAATTCAAAACGGTTCTATGGTTATAACACCATGGACATAATCGCATAATTGGGTAGAAAAGCATACTGTTTACTACCCGTTTATAATTACTAAAAGGATACAAAATGGAAAATTCACCAATAGCAGGTTTTACTCCGCCTACCCCGGATAACCTTTCCAATGTTCTTCAGAATGACTTGGGAAAGGAAGAGTTTTTAAACTTACTGGTAGCACAATTGCAAAACCAGGACCCATTAAACCCAATGGAAGGGCAGGAGTTTGCTTCCCAACTGGCACAATTTAGTTCGGTAGAGCAACTGACAAGTATTGACGGCAATATCGAAAAGAGCATTAATACCGATCTTATTTTAAGCCAGACGATAAATAATACACTAGCAACCACATTGATTGGCAAACAGATTACTGCTGTAGGAAATCAGGTTGAGCTGAAAGAGGACAGCCCCGTTAACCTTTATTTTGAGCTAGGAGGTTATGCGCAGGATGTAAGTATTAATGTGATGGACGCTGCCGGCAATATTGTACGGACACTCGATACCAGCAATCTTGAAAAAGGTATTAATTCTATCGAATGGGACGGCATTAGTAAAGATGGCGAGTCCCTGCCAGAAGGAACCTACACATTTGAAGTAACGGCCACGGGTAAAACAGGCAATGATATAACCGTTCAGGAGCTCATCCGCGGTATTGCGGACTCGCTTCAATATCAGGGTGGGACAGCGTTATTTAAAATAGGTAATTTAGAAGTGCTATTTGGTGATGTTTTAGAAATCTCCAGTGGAGTAGGAGTGTAATATGAAAGTCGCTGATCTTCAAATGCGGGCAAATATGTACCCGTTGCAGAATGATAAGGTACGCCAGGCTAATATCTCTAAAGGCGAGGCAGCGCTTAACCCGGCACAGGCCGGAATTAACTTCGCCGATATTTTACAAAAAAATATTGAAGAGAATAGCACGGTACAGTTTTCTGCCCATGCCATAAAAAGGCTGGAAGAACGATCCCTGCAAATGACATCGAACGATATAGAACGCCTTAATAAGGGTGTTAAACAAGTGGATGCCAAGGGAGGGAAAAACTCTTTAATTATGGTGGATGACACAGCCTTTGTAGTAAGTGTACGCAATAAAACAGTCATAACGGCAATCGATAAAACACTTACAGCCAGTAATGTGTTCACAAATATCGATAGTGTGGCATTTGTTTAAATAAGAATAGAAATTTTACAATAATTAATAAAATGGGCTGGACCCGATAATCGGATAAACCGTAGGGAAGCCCTTGGAATCCGCTGACTGAATGAGGCGGAAAAATCAAGGAGAAATATTATGTTAAAGGCATTGAATTCCGGTGTTTCCGGATTAAGAAACCATCAAATGAAAATTGATGTATTGGGTAATAATATTGCCAATGTTAATACTGTCGGTTTTAAAGGTGGACGGATCATGTTTTCTGAAGCGCTAAACCAAACCCTGCAAAATGCAACGCCCGGCGTTGGCACGGGGTTTATCAACCCTATGCAAGTGGGCCTGGGAATGAACACATCATCTATTGAAAATGTATTTACACAAGGCGGTCTGGAGAATACAGGCGTGATTACAGACCTGGCGCTTGAAGGTGATGGCTTTTTTATGGTAAAAAGCGGTGACAGTGATTTATATACCCGTGCCGGAAACTTTTTCTTTAATGCGGATGGTAAATTGGTAAACCAAAAAGGTATGGCCGTACAAGGTTGGATGCTTAACGGCCAGCAAGCTGTAGGCGGTTTGGGTGTTGGCAATACCGAGGACCTGATTATTGATACCGGTTATGTTTCTCCAGCGGAAGCCACACAAAATATTTATCTTAGTGGAAATATTAATGCAGGCAACAGAACAATTGCGGAAATCTGGCAGTCACCAAGTGCTTTTGCAGATAAAGCGATTGTTTCCGGTACTGCTGCTGCCCCTGCGTTTCCATTAGTTATAACAGCCGGCACCAATGATGACCTTACAGTGAATATTCAGGATAATGCAACATCTACAATATCCGGAGATATAACCTTAGCAGCAGGCTCCTATGCTGATTTAGATGCGTTGGTTACCCAAATTAATATCCAGATTGCCGCAACACCAAATATCAGTACACGGGTTGAAGCCGTAAATAATGGCGGGACATTGCAGTTTCAGCAATTAAATGGTGTGGAAACAACTACAATAACACTTAATGACGGTACAAATAGCGCGTTGGCCTCAATTGGTTTTACCAATGGTGATAGCGATACAGCTGCGATTGCGGATGGGACGACACCATTAAATAGCCTGTTAGGTGTAAGCACCTTCTCTGAATCTATGGTTGCTGGTGATACCATAGAAATATCCGGCACCAACCCAGATGGTTCGGTGGTTACATCTACATTTACCTATGGCGCTGCAAATGATGGTACAACTTTAGGTGAATTAGCTGCCGTAATTCAAAGTAGCTATAGCGGCGTGACGGTTACAGTGGAATCCGGTTCCCTTGTTGTTACAGATAATGTTGCCGGAGACAGCTCCACCACAGTTAACCTTGCCAATGGTTCCAACAACACAGGTAGTGTAACATTTCCTGGGTTTACAAATACTACTCCCGGTAATACGGGCACAGCAACAACTTCTGTACTTGTTTATGATTCGCTCGGGGCCAGTCATAATGTAATCATAGAATTCACAAACACGGAAAATGCCAATGAATGGACATGGCAAGCTTCCACAACAGGCGATGCAAGTATTGCCAGTGGTGGGGCAGGGCGTGTCACGTTTGATGAAAACGGTTCCATGACATCTTTCAGTTATGATGGCGGTGTGAGCCAGTTAACCTTAAATCCCGGTAATGGTGCGGATCAGGTAGATATGTTGTTACATGCGGAAAGCTCGGACGAGTTTAGCGGACTTTCACAATTTGATGCTGTTTCCTCGCTAAATGTTAGGGATCAGGATGGGAAATCGACCGGTACTTTGATTGGAATAACCATCGATCGTGGTGGCGTGATCTCCGGCTCTTTTAGTAACGGTGATATTAGCAGTATGGCAAAAATCGCTTTGGCGCAATTTCCAAATAATATTGGTCTTAGCGACTTAGGTGATGGCCTATATGCTACGAGTATAGCATCTGGTGATCCACAAATATTAGACCCAAGTGCAGCGGCAACATCTTCGATCGTCTCAGGTGCTTTGGAAATGTCTAATGTGGATTTAGCCAATGAATTCACTGAACTGATTACAGCACAAAGAGGGTTTCAGGCAAATGCGAAAATTATTACAACGGCCGATTCCATTCTTGACGAAGTAATCCGGTTAAAACGATAAATAACATAAATAAAGGTCATCCTCATCCGGGATGGCCTTTATATTAATCAAAAAAAAGAGGTATTCACTTGGAACTGGGTACGATTGTTGGCTTAATTAGTGGTTTTCTACTCGTTTTTACCACCATTTTTCTTGGTGGGGAGATGATGTCCTTTATTGACCTGCCATCTTTTCTTGTAGTAATTGGCGGAGCGATTGCCGCCACATTTGTGGCGATTCCTTTTGGCGATGTTTTAGCGCTTGGCAACATAACCAAAAATGCATTTTTTGGTAGAAAAATTGACTATGTTAATGTTGTTGAAGTTGTTGTTGATCTTGCAAAAAAAGCCCGTCGCGAAGGATTGCTGGCCGTGGATAAAGAAGTAAATAAAATTGAAAACGATTTTTTAAAAGGCGGTATGGAGATGGTTGTGGACGGCACGGAACCCGACCTGATTAAAAAAGTAATGAACACCGAGCTTTCGTATTTGATGGATCGCCATGCAAAAGGGCAGGCACTTTACAGTACTCTCGGCGCCTATGCACCCGCATTTGGCATGATTGGAACATTGATTGGTTTAATCGCCATGCTTCAAAATTTGGATGATCCTGCGGCAATTGGCCCGGGTATGGCGGTTGCCCTTATTACAACATTTTACGGAGCACTAATTTCCAACCTTGTATTTTTACCTATGGCCACAAAATTATCCAATATGTCCAGTAGCGAAATCTTAGAAAAAGAGATGATTATTGAAGGAGTTTTGGCCATTCAGTTTGGTGAACATCCCAATACGATCAGCAAAAAACTGCTCAATTTTATTCCACCCAAAGTACGGGAAGGTTATAGCGAAGAAGGAAAGTAGCAGAGCAAGAGACATAGGGGAGGGCTTGGAATTAGAAAAACGATTTGACATGTCTGGTAAGATGAATACAAATTTTGAAACTTGAAACTTGAAACTTGAAACTTGAAACTTGAAACTTGAAATAAATTATGGCTGACGACGAAGAAAGAGAAAAACCGGTTTTAGAAGAACCGACGGCCCCGTTTTGGCTGGTTACTTTTAGTGACATGGTTACGCTGTTAATGGTGTTTTTTATTTTAATCTTGTCGTTCTCTACCATCCAGCTGGAGAAATTTAAAGGCGCTATGAGTTCCATGAAAGGGGCTTTAGGCGTTTTACCGGAAAATATCAGTACCTATAAAAAGCCTAAGCCCAACTATAAAGATGAAGAGTCCAAAACCCGCCAGGAAATTATTGAAACGATGAACGACGTTGAGGAAATACTTGAAAAAATGGGTCTTTCTGAAATGGTGGATATTGAATTTACAGGTGAGGGCGTTATGGTACGCATGGGCGACGATTTACTTTTTGACAGTGGCAGGGCAAAAATTAAAAACCAGGCATTACCGATTATCGATATTGTGCTGCAAGCTTTTAAAGGCAAATTCAAAGATATTTATGTGGAAGGCCACACAGATAATGTGCCTATAAAAAGCTCACGGTTTCCTTCAAACTGGGAACTTTCCGGGGCGCGCTCTATGAGTGTTATAAAATACCTGAATAAAAAAGGACACATCCCTCCTCGCCAACTTACGGCAGTGGGGCACGGTGAACACAGACCGCTTGTACCAAATAACAGTAAGGCAAACCGGGCAAAAAACCGCCGCGTAGAAATCTTCTTCAAAATGTAACTGAAATTTCTATGCAGGAAGATTATAAAATATAACAGGAAAAACTTTCCCTATTATCAAGAAATAAATTTCCAACATACATTCCTCCCGCTTTCACAACTCGTGTACTTAACCCTACTCAAGTTCAATAAAAACAATACTATTCCTTCGTTTGTTTTCTTTCTGAAAATAATAAAATCACTTAAAAAGCTCTTGGCATAAAAATTGATAATTGTTGGCATATATATTTAGACAATTTATAAATAATTCTATTCCCTGTTTAAAACAAGATATAAAAGGAAAAAGATATGGCTGATGAAGCTGAAGGCAAAGAAGAGGTTGTAGAAAGTAAGGAACCGGAGAAAAAATCCAGTAAGGCTGGTTTGTATATTGGTATTATTGTAATCCAGTTACTTGTGGCGGGTTTTCTCATCTGGAAATATGTTATGCCGGAATACAATGAAGTGACGGAGTTAAACAAGGCCGCATCCGGAAATGTGGATAAGGACGGGGAAGAGGAAGAAGTACCTGAATTAACTGAACCGGGTGTAATGTATAAAATTGAAAACTTAACGGTTAACCCAAAAGGCTCGCGTGGTATGCGTTTTGCTGTATTTGAGTTTTCGCTGGAAGTTCCGAGCGAGGAAGAAGTTGCCATGCTCGATAAATATAAAACAGTGCTTATAGATAATTATATAGCCTATTTCAGGCACAGGAGTATGAAGGAACTATCAAATGACTCTCTGCTTGACTCGCTAAAAACGGACATATCGAATATTGCCAATAATGTACTTGGTAGTAAATTGGTTCATAACGTGTATTTTACTCAATTTGTACTTCAATAATCAGGATTAAAGATAGATGGCAAAAATATTATCCCAAGATGAAATCGATGCGTTACTATCCAATGTATCCGGTGAAGAAGAAGACTTGGATATTGAGCATGGCCAGAAGATTTCCCTCTATGATTTTAAGCATCCAAACCTTGTTTCAAAAGAGCAGATGCGTTTGCTCGAAAATATTCATGAAGGGGTTTGTCGTAATTTTGGTGTATTCCTTTCTGCACAATTACGGATGATTGTGGAAATGAATTTACTGGCGATTGACCAAATTATGTATTCCGAATTTGTAATGTCCATCGCCCCGCCAAGTTGTATTTATGTTATGAATAAACGAGGTACGGATGCTTCGTTTGTGCTGGAGGTGAACCCAACCCTATCCATTTTTATTGTGGAAAGATTATTTGGCGGACGTGGCGGTTTTGTTTCTACTGTTAGGCCAATTTCTATAATTGAGCAAAAGATTATGAGCCGGGTCATTGACCGTATCGGAACAGAAATCAATAAAAACTGGCAAAATATAGCGCCCTTTAATTGTGAGGTAAAGCGCTTCGAGAGCAACCCGGAGTTTGTGCAGATAGTACCTGCGAGTGAACCCGTTGTTGTGGCATCGATGGAAGTGAAAATTCATGGCAACTCTACCCTGATGAATATTTGTTATCCATACATGATGATTTCAAATATCCTTTCTACGCCGGAAGTGCAGGAAAAAATACTTTTCGGCGCAAAAGAGCCAAGCCCCGAAGAAACCGATCTGGTTAAATTTAATCTTGTAAACTCGCCCATAGATTTAAAATCCCTTTTAGGGACCGGCAAAGTATCAGTAGATGAATTTATAAATCTCAAAAGCGGCGACGTAATTAAACTTGGCACGCGGACCGACCAGGCCCTGCCATTATATGCCAATAATAAACACATGTATAATTCAATCGTAGGCGTACATAAAAAACGCTATGCGGTGCGCATTTTAGATAGAGTACCCGAGGAAAAAAAATATGGCGAATAATTATTTTCAGGGCAAAGTTGAACAGAACTTAAATGATGTAAAATCTGTAATAAATACTGCCCTCAACCAAATTTTAAACCGGGAGTTCGAACTTTCAATAGAATTCTCACCCGAAAAAGAAATTAATCCGCTTATAACCGGAGAAGCTTTTCCCAAGGTTGCCGTTACGTTTGTTTCCGGCCCGGAACCTAAAACTATTAGACATATTCTATTAGTCGAACCGGAATTTCTGTTGAAGTTTTATGCCTGGATGTTAATGGACGAACCGTCAGCGGAAATATCGGATGATCATTTTGATGGTTTGAAAGAAGGATTGGAGCAGGTGATTGGACAGCTTAAAATGGCCGTTGCCGATGAGAAGGGCAATTTTAATGTGAACGGACTGGATGCCTTCTCTGCCGAGACTTTTGATGCAGTTAATGAGTTTGTTTTAGAAGGGAGTGGTTCCTTCTGTACTTACTCGTTGGCTTCGGAGGGTGAAACTTTTACCATAACCCAATACATGTGGCCGGAACACCCGGAGCAATTTATTGATCAATCAAATACAATGGAGCAAGCGCCCGCTATGATAGACGATTTTCCTACAGAAAGCCCAGTTGATATTCAATCCGCGGAATTTGGAAATATTTCCCACTCTGGCAGTACGCCCGGCGATCCACAAAATGTATCTATGCTACTCGATGTAGAGTTGGAAATCCGTGTGGAAATCGATCGAAAAAAAATACTTGTTTCAGATTTATTGAAACTGGGCAAAGGCTCAATTGTGGAGATGGATAAATCGGCTGGCGAGCCACTGGACGTTTATGTAAACGGGCGCAAATTTGCTGAGGGTGAGGTGGTGGTTGTAGATGATAAATTTGGTATCCGTGTTACCCAGCTAATCAGCCCGAAAGAACGTGTTAAGAGCCTGGGAAAAGCAATCTGATGAAGGTTCTTATACTTATTTTTACATTGTCGGTTGTGCCGGTTGCAGCGCAAACTACCACGGATGTAGCAAGAAAATCTATGCCTGATTCCTCATTTCTGTCCAATGCAAAAAAAACAAGTTATTCCGATTCACTTCGTAGCAGCCTGCCTGCTACTCAAATTGATGCGGGAAGTTATATGTATAAAGTGGTATTGGTCATTTTTATTATGCTTGTTTTTCTTATTGGCAGCCTGTACCTCTATAATAAATTTGTCTTAAAAACCGATATTACCGTTAATACGGCGATCAAAATTGTTGCCCGCCAGAGTTTATCGCCAAAACAATCCATCGTGATTGTAAATATCCAAAACAAAAAATTTGCCCTTGGGGTTACCGAGCATCAGGTAAACCTGATCTCAGAGCTTGGCGAAGCAGATGAGAATGAGCCGCTTGATATACAAAATTTAAAACCGGGCTTTGCACAAATCTTAAAAAAAGTTACCGGCAAAGGGTGAGGCGACCAATGAACAAAAAATATTTTATAATTGCACTTTTCCTTTTTATTGCCCTGGCAGGATTTAATACGCTACATGCGCAGAATGTTTTGCCAAATTTAACAATCGGGTTGGAGCAATCGGATAAGCCGCAAGATTTAGTCCCTACGCTGCAAATCGTTTTTATGCTCACCATCCTCAGCCTGGCGCCCTCTATTTTAATTATGATGACGTCCTTTACCCGGATTGTGGTGGTGCTACATTTTTTAAGACAAAGTTTAAATACACAAACCGTTCCTTCTAACCAGATATTAGTAGGCATGGCGCTTTTTATTTCCTTTTTTATTATGCGCCCGGTAATTGATGAAATAAATGATACGGCCTTACAGCCCTATTTAAATGACGATATTACCCAAGTTGAAGCAATGGATAACGCGGCCAAACCAATCCGGGTCTTTATGTTAAAACAAACACGCGAAGCCGACCTGCTTCTATTTCTGGATTTGCGTAAAGACCGGAAAGAACCAAAAACAGTCAATGATATTCCTCTAAGTACATTAATACCGGCATTCATTATCAGTGAATTAAAAACATCGTTCCAGATTGGGTTTTTACTGTACCTGCCCATGTTACTAATCGATTTAATTGTAGGAAGCGTGTTGCTCTCCATGGGTATGATGATGTTGCCACCGGTGATGATTGCCTCGCCATTTAAACTGCTTTTATTTGTTTTGGTGGATGGCTGGCACCTTGTTGTGGAATCTTTAGTAAAGGGGTTTTAAAAATGAATATTGATTTTGTAATTTATATTGCCAGGGAAGCGCTGATTACCGGACTGTATATTTTAATGCCTATCCTCGGGACAGGTTTGGTGATTGGTTTGATTGTCGGGATTTTTCAGGCCACAACCCAAATAAACGAAATGACCCTTAGTTTTGTACCAAAAATTATTTCAGTATTTTTAGTGATTTTTATTCTTCTTCCCTGGTTTATGGACCTGCTTATGGCTTTTACGCGGGAGATTTTTGCCCATGTGGCTTTAATGGCGCACTAAAAAAAATTAAAATTAACAATAATCAATAACCAAAAAAATTATCATGTTCGGACTTCCAGATCAAATACAACATTGGCTCCCCTTTACTATGCTGGTCTTTGTGCGCCTCTCGGCGATGATGACCACGATGCCTATTTTGGGGTTCTCTACAGTAGCCGGGCGCATCCGCATTGCGATGGCGCTGATTTTAACTTTGATTATTGCCCCAAGTGTTGGCGAAAATTTTACTACAGAATACAGCTCTTTAGCTGTTTTGGTTGTTGATATAATGCGTGAACTGATGATTGGTTTATTTGTTGGTTTTGGCGCACGTCTTATTTTTGAAGCATTTACACTGGCCGGGGGCTTTGTCAGTTTTCAGATGGGTCTTTCCATGATAAATATTGTTGACCCTAATAGTGGCAGTAATGCTCCTGTTATTGGCAATTTTTGGCTTTTGGTTTTAATTATGTTTTTTCTTGTTACAAACAGCCATCATTTCTTAATGGAAGTACTCTTTTTCAATTTTACGGCTATTCCCTTAACCGAAGCTAAATTTGATCCTGTTGCCGGGCAAACCCTTGTAAATGCCGGTTCGTTAATTTATGAACTTGCTGTCCGTTTTGCAGCGCCCATGATGGTTTTAATGCTTATAAATGATGTGGCCATTGCATTCGCCGCACGTGTTATGCCACAGCTAAATATCTTTTTTATAAGCCTGCCCATGAAATTGGGGATCGGTATTTTTATGATTTTGATTTCTTTAAAAATATTTCAAACCATGTTTGGATTTATCTATAACAATTTTGAAGGTCTAACGCTGGATATAATAGCGGGAATAAAGGGCGCCTGATATGGCAGAAAATGAAAATGGCCAGGAGAAAACCGAACAGCCGAGTGCGAAGCGGCTGGAAGAATCCATAGAAAAAGGAGATGTACCTAAAAGCCAGGAGTTAAACTCTGTCGCCGTAATTATTGCGGTCTTATTGGTTTTTAAATACTACTCCGGATTTATGGGGAAAAACTTACAGGAAATGATGGGATACTTTTATCAAAATTCTTCACTTATTACGGTAAACGCAACTACCGTTCCGCAGATTATGGAATTGGCTCTAACAGCATTTGCGGGTGTGGTTGGTCCGGTAATGTTGGGGATTATTCTTTTTGCCGTTATTAGCAATGTGGGGCAGATCGGATTTATTTTTGCCAGTAAAGCGCTTATCCCGGATTTTAAAAAAGTAAGCCCCATGGCCGGGTTTAAAAAAATGTTTTCAACTCGGTCATTAGTAGAGTTGGCCAAAGGGATCTTAAAAATTATTATCATTGCCTCGATTGGTTATTTTGTTGTTAGCAGCCATTTTGATGACTTCTTAATTCTCTCGCACCGTTCTATTTTACAAATAAGTGAACTACTTTCTGATGTAATTCTTGAGATGACCTTTAAGGTTGTAATTGCCTTGTTTGTAATGGCTGTTGCAGACTTTGCCTACCAAAAATATGAGCACCTCCAAAAACTAAAGATGACAAAAGATGAGGCCAAAGATGAAACAAAACAATCGGAAGGCGATCCTAAATTAAAAGGCAAGATTAAAGCAAAGCAGCAAGAAATTGCCCGCCAGAGAATGATGACAGATGTGCCAACTGCAACGGTGGTCGTAACAAACCCGACACATTTTGCTGTCGCCTTAAAATATGATCCGTTGGATAAATCAGATGCCCCCAAAATTGTGGCAAAAGGTAAAAATTTAATTGCACAAAAAATAAAAGAAATTGCCAGCCAACATGATGTGCCAATTATTGAAAACAAGCCGCTGGCACGCAGTTTATTTGCATCCTGCGAAATTGGCAGCGAAATACCGATGGCGCTATACCAGACCGTTGCGGAGATTTTAAGTGAGGTATTTAGAAGTAACCAAAAAAAATATAATGATATCAGGGGTTCGATAAATGGCTGATAGCGCAAGTGCAGTTGAAACCTTAAAGGTTTCATCGATGTCACAAAACAGCAATTTAATCCTTACTGCCGGGATTGTAATGATTCTTGGGATAATGATCTTGCCCTTGCCATCGTTCTTCCTTGATATTCTGATGGCCATGAACCTGACCAGCGCATTGGTTATTCTTTTTGTGACTTTGTTTGTTTTACGGCCAATGGATTTTTCAGTTTTTCCCGGTTTATTGCTGATTATTACCTTGTTCCGGCTTTCGTTAAACGTAGCGTCGACACGGCTCATTTTAGGCGAAGCTTATGCCGGTGAAATAATCGAGGCCTTTGGCAATTTTGTTGTGCAGGGCAATTATGCGGTTGGCACGGTTATTTTCCTAATTCTTGTCATTATAAATTTTGTGGTTATTACCAAAGGCGCTACACGTATTGCCGAAGTTTCGGCCCGTTTTACTTTGGATGCCATGCCAGGAAAACAAATGGCCATCGATGCCGATTTGAACGCGGGCTTGATTGATGACTTAAAAGCCCAGGCGCGGCGGCAAGCCATTGCTCAAGAGGCCGATTTTTACGGGGCGATGGATGGTGCCAGTAAATTTGTGCGTGGCGATGCTATTGCGGGATTGTTGATTACAGCTGTAAATATGGTCGGTGGCCTGTTGATCGGCATATTACAAAAAGGGTTACCGGCAGGGGAAGCCGCCGGGTTATATACTTTGTTAACTGTTGGTGATGGCCTCGTAGCTCAAATTCCTGCTTTGATTATTTCGACGGCTGCCGGTATTGTTATTACGCGTGCCTCGTCTGTTTAAACATTGGGCGGTGATATAGCCAAGCAGGTTGTTGGACAGCCCAGAGCAATTTACTCTGCATCCCTTGTTATTGGTTTAATGGGCATATTGCCCGGCCTGCCATTTTTGCCATTTACTATTTTAGCGGTCGGCCTGTTCTTTTTAGGGCAATATGTGACTAAATATTTACAGCAGGAAAAAGATGATAAGGAGGCCGAGGAAGCCCAGGAAGAAGAGGGCGAAGAAGTTGAAGAAGTGGAAAAGATTGAATCTTTTCTACATCCCGATGCTTTTGAGATCGAGATTGGTTACGGCCTTATTCCCCTCGTTGATGAAAACCAGGGCGGTAACTTGTTAAACCGCATTACAACCATTCGTAAAAGCCTGGCCATAGAAATGGGTATTCTGGTGCCGGCCATTCGTATCCGGGATAATATTCAGCTAAAAGCGAGTGAGTATATATTTAAGATTTATGGCATCGAAGTAGCGCGGGGCGAAGTGATGCTGGATTATTTTATGGTCGTAAACCCGGATGAACGTCTTGAGCTGACCGGGATTGAAATGACCGAACCTACCTTTGGCCTGCCGGCGATTTGGGTTTCGGAACAGGAACGGGAAAAGGCCGAAGTGATGGGCAATACTGTGGTTGAGGCGCCTGCGGTAATTGCCACGCACCTTATGGAAATATTACGTGGAAACTGTTATAAACTTCTGGACAGGCAGGAAACACAAAAAATGTTAACCGATCTTAAAGAGACACATTCTGCCTTGGTAGAAGGCCTCGTACCGGACATCCTGCCTTTGGGAACAATCCAAAAAGTATTAAAGAACCTGTTACGCGAGAAAATCCCGATCCGCAACTTGGTAATAATATTGGAAACTATTGCCGATAATTCAGCCTTTTCGAAAGATTCTTAAGTCTTGACCGAATATGTACGTCAGTCCCTCGCGGAAACAATCACCGATATGTTAAAAAATGATGAGGGCACTACCACTGTGGCGATGTTTGATCCTGTACTTGAAGACCACATAATGAATTCGCTAAAAACAAATGGATTAGCCCAAAACCTGGGATTGTCGCCCGAACAGGTTAGTGTATTATTTCAGGATATAGCCGATAAAATAGAAGAAATAAATGTAATGGGGTTACGCCCGGCCATCTTAGTTTCTCCGCAAATAAGGCGGGCCGTGCGCAAATTTCTGGAATCAGTTTTCTCCAATGCACTGGTAATCTCTTACATGGAATTAACGCCCGATACCGAAGTCAAATCAGTTGGATCAATAGGATACCCAAATGCAAGTTAGAAAGTATTTAGCCGAATCACTTCCCAAAGCGTTGGTAAAAGCCAAATCAGAACTGGGCAGCGACATTGTGATATTGGAAACAAAAAATGTAATCAACCATCCTGATTATCCAGGCCAAAGAATGATCCAGGCAACGGTAGGGCTGGAAAAACAAAAGGCCAAAAAAATTAAAAAATGGGTGCCCCCAACGGTCGATTCTGGAAAGAAGCCCAAAAAGAAGCAGACTTATCCGGAGTTGACAAAAAATATAATGCGGCTAAAAATATGATGCCTCCGGAAGAAAAAAAGGAAAAACCCGCAAAAAAAACAAGCCAGTTCGATAACCTGATCAGCGATATCCTGACCCGTAAACCGCAAGAGTTGAACAAGGAAAAAGATATTTTAGATGAAATTTCACTTTTACGTAAAGAGATAAAAGACCTTGGAAAAAAATCTGATCTGGGGGCAAATCAATCACAAGGCTTGGCCGAGTTCCCTGCCGTTTATGATGAACTAAGAGAGATGCTCAGTGAAAATGGCATTCAGGATGATATGGCCTACGCACTCATCAAAGAAGCTTATTTATTGCTGGATGGCAAGGCAATTGTTGAGAAAAATGAAATTGTTACGCTCATCAAAACCGAGATGGACTATTTGTTAAAACCATTTAACTTTGAGCGGCAGCTAAAAAGTAAAAAACACAAAGTTATTTTATTACTTGGCCCGACAGGCGTTGGAAAAACAACGATGGCGATGAAACTTGCCGCCCATCCTGAGATTTATGGCAATAAAAAAGTAACGATCATTTCCACCGATCCTTATGGGCCAACAGAGGCCTTAAAATCTTTTTCACGCATGAGCGGGACACAAATCCATGAGGAAAAAGATATTGACCAGACCGAGGCGATGCTCGAAAAATATAAAAGTAGCGACGTGTTGATTGTGGATACACCGGGACAAAGCCCCTTCGCACCCAACCAGCTTGGCAAAATGGAGGCCTTTATAAAAAGATTAAAACCAACCGATATTTTTTTGGTGTTAAGTGTTGGATCCGATCTGAAAGATTTAGTCCTGCTATGCGCTAACTACCTTTTATTAAAACCATCGGGGATTGTTTTTACAAAATTTGACGAGACGACACAACCGGGAAAAGTATTCTCGATTTTAGATGTAATAAGCCTGCCCGTGGCTTGTTTTGGTGATGGTAAACGTATTTTTATAGATATAGAAAGAGGCAACCCACAATATATGTACGATAAAATTTTTGACAGCAAGGTAGAGGAAGCATAATGGTAACCGGATTAGGAAAAGAAATAGGTATCCGCAGGGAACCTGATTTAAAGCAGGGTAGGAAAAAACCAGAGATAATTGCCATCACCAGTGGAAAAGGTGGTGTAGGCAAATCTTCTATTAGTGTAAATATGTCGCTGATGCTGCAAAATATGCGTAAAAAAGTTCTCATCATCGATGCCGATATTCACCTCGGAAATATTGATTTGATAATGGGCGTACGCACCGAATACACATTAGCTGATGTATTAAATGATGGCATAGATTTGAGTGATATAATTGTAACAGGGCCATCAAATATAGATATTTTACCTGCGGCTTCGGCTTCTGGTAAAATGCTTGAGATGGAAGATGTTTTTCTTAAGAGGCTGGCAACGTCTTTCAAAAGTATAGAAAATAACTATGATTATATAATTGTTGATACAGGTGCAGGTGTGGCACAGTCTGTACTTTCATTTTTATTAGGCGCGGATAAAATTGTGCTGGTAATTACTTCCGATCCAGCATCCATAACAGATGCTTATGCGGTTATAAAAATTATCAAACGTAATGATTTAGATATTCCAATCATGTTAATCTCTAACATGATGCCCAGCCTTGAGGCGGGTGAAAGTTTATATAAAAGAATGAGCCTGATGATCCGTCGTTTTCTTAAATCGGATATTGAATTTGCCGGGACCGTCTTAAAAGACGAGATCATATCACATTCCATTAAAGTACAAAAACCCTTTGTTATCCATAGCCCAAATGCAACGGCAACAAATACGATCCGCATTTTGACAAAACGAATCTTACAAATGGATAAGAAAAAACAGGGCGATAAAAAAAATGTTCTTGACCGTTTCATTTCAAATAAGAAGATAAAATTCGAATGGGATTAATGCATCGTTTTATATATAAATTTGCAATATTTGTCAGCATATTATCCGTTGTTGGCGCTTTGCTAAATGGTGTTTCGATTATGACAACGCTTATCCGAGCGGGCCTGGTGTTTTTAGGGACACTTCTTCTGTTTATCGTTTTCCTTAATATTATGCGTTGGGCAATTGCTTCTACTACGATCATCGAGCAACACGCGGAAGAATCGGAGAAAGAAAAAGAAATGCGCGGAGAACTTGTAAAGAAAATGAAAAACGGATTGAAAGAAAATAAAGCCGAAAATCAATTAATTGGTGAAAACAAATAATGACTCAAGCTGTAGTTGACAGGGTACAAGTGGGCGAGGACCTCGTCCGGGAATATTTGAAAACCAAGAGCCCAATTATCAAAGATAAAATTGTAACATCTTATGGACCGTTAGTAAAACATATTATTGGCCGTTTTAATGTAAAATATTCGGTTACAATGTCCTTAGATGATTTATACCAATTTGGTATTTTAGGTCTGCTAAAAGCTTTGGACCGCTATAAAATTGAGATGAACGTCCCCTTTAAAGGGTATGTGTATAAACGCATCCATGGCGAAGTGATCGATGCCTTACGCCGTGAAGGTTTGATCGGTCGCGATATGTATGAGAAGGTGAAAAAATTAGAAAAATGTATTAAGGACTTGCAGGCAAAAAATGGCCGGGAACCTGCCATGCACGAGGTTTGCGAGCTCTTGGAAATTACAGACAAAGAGTATTATTCTATCTTAAATATTTCGCATATGACCTACACAACATCGCTTTACTCCACCGTTGCTGACGATGAAGGAACAAGCGTGTACAAGGTTGATACTTTGGAGGATTCTGATCAGATGAACCCCGAGCAAATTGTAGAAAAAGATAATTTGAAAATGCGCCTTAAACATGTGCTAAATGCCTTGCCCGAGCGTGAACGGCTTATACTGGCCCTCTATTTTTATGAAGAACTTATTCTTGCCGATATCGCACGTATATTGGGTTTGAGCGAGGCGCGTATATCACAAATTTTGAACAAAACTTTAGTGGATATAAAAGCCAGGTTTTTATAATGGAAAAAATTAATACAAGTACAGAATTGGGCTCGTATAATCCGTACAAAAAAAACGAGAGCTCACATTTTCAACAATCGACGGGAAATACATATTATGTCCGGGCTGACCTGAGCATGTTAAAAGGGCGGCTGGAAAAAGGAAAAAAATTAGATGCCCGTATTGTGCTTGTCTTATCAAAATCCAAATTTTTGATCCGTTTTTTGGGAAATAATTATATCATGCACTCTACTATGAAATTTGAGCGCTTTGACGAGGTTATTGTTTCCGTATAAGAAATCGAACCGATTTTAAAACTGAAAATTTTGCCGCCGGAAAGAAAAAGGCCCTTACACGGTGGCTCTATGGATATTAAAGTATAAAACAATAGATGAACACGATTAACACTAATAACGCACAGGTACAGGATTATTCTGCGACGATCACTATTCTGGAGCACTTAACCGATGCCATTTTTATTCTCAGTAACAAAGGGAAAATTGAGTACGCAAACCAATCGGCGCTGGACCTGTTGGGCACAAATTTATTAGAGTTAAATAACAAAACAATAAATTCGTTTGTAGATGGAAAAGAAGAAAGTAGGGCTGTACTTAAAGAAATTGAAGAGGGCACATTTAATGAGGTGGAAATTGAGTTTAGCTCAAAAAATTTAACCATTCCCGTTTCATTAAGTTTTGGGGCCATAAAAAATGGTGATGGAAAGACCAGCTATATTGTGGCCAGTGCGCGTGATATTAGCTGGCGTAAAGAGATGGAGCGTATCTTTAACCAGAAACAAATGATGGCCATGTCCAAGAGCCGTTTTAAAGAAATGGGCGAACTCACCGTTAATATGGTTCATAACCTTAGCCAGCCGTTAACATCGCTTCGCTTAAAACTGGAATTATTACAGCGTGAAATAAATCGTGAAAATTTAAATAAAAATAAAGTTGAGACACATGTGAGCAAGATGGCGCAACTTCTGGATGTCGTAGATTCTACCATTGAAAATGCACGGCGCTTTGCCATCCAGACCGAAGACGAAACATTTAAAATAATCTCTTTAAGAGAAAATCTGAACCACGCCCTGGAACAAATGAGTTACGAGTTCACGGAAAATGATATTGAAATTATTAGCGAAATTGCTAATGATGATTATTCGGTGATGGCCAACCCGATAACCTTGCAACAAGTTTTTGTGACACTTTTTCGGATGCAGATGCGGCACCTCGTCACAACAAGCTCAGCAAAAGGCAAACGGAAAATTGTTATAAAAATTTCTGATAATCAATCAAAATGGTTGGGGATTTTAGTAACGGCGCATTGTGATTATAAGGAAAAAAATTATATTCCGGAAGTCAACGAAGCGGATATGCACGAATCGTATGAACTGGACTTAAAAGTTGTTAAACTTATATCCGAGACACTCGGTGGGGATTTTAACTGGTATCCCCAGGCAAATAATGGATTTATTTTTTCGATGCGCATCCCAATTGATACCGATGACGAGCGTGCGCAGTTGAGAAATATGATAGAACTTTTTCATGATGTATAGAATGCAAAACTAAATGCGAATAGCCATAATTTAATAGTTGTAAAATGATAAAAAACAAACCACTCGGGAAAATTATAAGCACCATATCCAATAAAGGCGGCGTGGGTAAAACCATCTCCTCCATTGAGATGGCCAATTTGCTTGGTAAGGCGCGTAAAAAGGTTTTGCTGATTGATACAGACCTTAATACGGGTGATATCTCGATTAAATTAAAACTGAGAAATGACCTTACTTTGCTCGATTTCTTTGAGAAGAAAGAGAAAAGTCTTACTGGCCTTATAAAGCGTATTCATCATTTTGACCTGATCCCGGGAGCTGGGGGGAATTTTAAATTTGCCAATATAAATTATGTGCAAAAGTTGAAATTCATCAGGGCCTTTAAAGAAGTCTCACAAAACTATGATTATACAATCCTTGATTTAGGCGCCGGCATAGACCGTGTTACTTTGGATTTTGCCCTGAGTGCAGATTACACAACCATCGTAACAACCCCGGAAGATATCCAAACCGGCTATGGCTGTGCAAAAGCTGTGGCCGAGCGTTTAAACGAAAATGAAATCCGCTTAAGCGAAAAAAGCCGCGATCATGTACGCATCCATCAATTTGCACCCTTTTTTATATTTAATAAATCAAAACAGAATGTTGCCAATAGTATTTTTAGTGGTGTACGGCGTGCTGCAGAAGTAACCCGCTCAAATGATGGTGTACAAATAAAGCCACGTTTTTTGGGAAATGTACCGGCAGATTATAAATTGGTAGGCCGTTCCTATTCTGAGTATCATACACCGATTAGTGAAGCCTATCCCACAAGCGAGATGGCCAAATGTTATAAGGAAATCGCCGAGTTTTTTTTAGGGCTGGAAACCAATAATGAAATCGGGTATAAGTATAAAAAAAGCCCGCTAGAAAAAATTATGAGTTTATTTAAAAATGAAGAAGAATCAATCCCCGAACTTACATAATACGCTGGATCATAAACAAAGTGAAGAAGATTCGTTTGAGATCATCCAGCAACAGGTAGATAATTATATTACAAAACGGAAAATTTGGGATAGCTTACGCCGTCGCTTCTTCCTTGTTTTTGTTTTTCTCGGTATACTCACATCTGCGATAATCTATAAGGGTGAAGTCATCGATTTCATAAATTCACTTGCTATGAGCGATGTGGATTTTTTACTTACCGAAGATGCCGCCTCCATAAAAACAGCATCGATGGATTTGGTACCAATAAATTATTTTAGTGGGCTGGACCTGCCTAAAAATGAATCACTTACGGATGAAACCAAATATGCTTATCTGATCCATAAATTGAATAACGATTTTTATGGCAATGCCTATAAACTTTCCCTGCGTGACGAGCGCTACCTTTACACACATGTCACAATTTCGGGATTAGATTATAGTGATTTGTCTCATCTTAAACGGCCTTTTAGTGACGATAACACGCAATCTTTGGAGCATTGGCTTTATAATAAGACAAGTGCGTCACAGGTTTTTAGCGCCTATTATAATCCCATCTTTAAAAAATTAAGTGATGAAATTGCCGATCTCAAAATACAATTTAAACAAAAAATGCGCGAACCTTTTGCTGAAGATGTTCAGGACATCGCTAAGCATATCTTACTGAAAAAAGGGAAGAACGAACTTGGCCGCGATGAACTGAGAACAGAACTGGCCACAATTTTTTCAACCAATCAGGTTTTGATAGAAGACGAATTGGCCCTGGAGCAACAGCTGCGGGAAAAAGAACAGGAGCTTAACCTCAGGCTTGGATTGTTTCAGGTGTTTCTTGGAAAAGAGTACAAGACAAAACGTCCGCAAGATGTATTTGGTTGGCTCGTCGGCGACTATAAAGGGAAAAACTATTTTGCATCCAAAGGGCGTAAATATAAAGGCTTAACAGATAATGAAAATTACGCGGGGGTTGAGAATTTTGTATCGACCTTTAAGTATAATAACCGTGTCTATAAAAAACTGGACCTGTGGGATAAAATAATCCGTTTGTATAACCCATTGCACATGCCGCTGGAAGTAAAAAATGTCGGCCTGTTTGGTGCGCGTCGTAAATCATCTTATGGCCGTCTCTATAAACACAAAGGGATTGATTTAATCGCCGACGAAGGAACGCCAATTTATCCCGTTAAAGATGGTTTTGTAATTTATGTGGGCAATAAGCGCAACGGCCATGGCAATCATATTAAAATTATTCATGACAATAGAATTGTCTCTTTGTATTCTCACTTGAAAGACGACCGAATTTGGGAGCGGACTTTAGCCCGTTTCCGTAATGAAGGCCCTTTTTGGATAAGTACATTGGCGCCTTTGGCAACAGTTGGTACAACCGGTAATATTCCCGCAAATGATGCCCAATATGGTTACGCCCATCTTCACCTGGAAGTTGAGGTACATGGCAAACTTGAAAACCCGTTCCAGATGTTTAACGAATCCTTTAAAGTATATCAAGAATAAACTAAAAACAGTATTGGGCGTATTGGTAATTTCTTCCTGAAAACTGAAAATTCTTTCCTCTTTCCATTTTTTTCGTAAATATCCTCTTTCTAAAGTCAAGACTTCAACCCTTATAAAAACAGCACTTTAAATAGATTTTTCCAAAACTGGCACCATTATTGTAATAATGCCCTGTGCAGAATAGAACAATTATGGAGAATTTATGCAGTTTGAACTAACCAAACTGAAACAGGCCATGATGGCCCAGGTGGACCGCAACAATCTTACGGCAAATAATTTGTCCAATATCGGGACAACAGGTTTTAAAAAAGACCAGATGTTTTTCCAAACCTTGTCGGATGAACTGGACATCAGTAAAAGTATGACCAAATCGACCAGTTTTGAGCAAGGCCACTTGCAGGAGACCGGCAACCCATTCGATTTAGCAATTTCCGGCAAAGGGTTCTTCTCTGTGGAAATGGAGAATGGTGAGACGGCCTTTACGCGTGACGGCGCATTGCATATTGATGAAGATGGTATCTTAAAAAATAAGTCCAATTTACCGATTATGGGTGAAGGCGGCTGGATAAATATTATTTCAGAATTTGGTACACCCAACGAGGTAAAAATTAGCGAAAGTGGCGAAGTTTTTGCTGATGGGGTTATCCTGGATAGAATCCTTATTAGTGATTTTGAAAATCCCAACGTACTTGAAAAAGTAGGAGGCAGCTTGTTTAAAGCAAATAGAAATGCGATAGAATACCAAATAGAAATACCTTCGATCCGCCAGGGGTTTCTGGAGAGCTCTAACGTAAACCCGGCAAGTGAGATGATTGAGCTGGTGGAAATTCAACGTAATTTTGAGGGTATCCAGCGCATGGTACGTGCATTGGACGATGTATACAAAAAAGCGGTAACACAAGTAGGGCAGTACAGGACCACGCAGTAATTCATTAATCCATTATCTTTTGATAGAAAAATCAACTTAAAAAGGAAAAACTATGCGGGCATTAAAAACAGCGGCATTGGGCATGACAGCGCAACAGTTAAATGTGGATGTGATTGCCAATAACCTGGCCAACGTTAATACGACAGGTTATAAAAAGACAACAATTGAGTTTCAGGATTTGTTGTACGAAACCATGCAAACAGGCAACCGTGATGGGCGCAAGGGAAATGAAAATCCATCGGGTATTCAGATTGGTTTAGGGAACAGGCCTATTGCAACCTTTCGTTCTTTTTCTGAAGGGACAATTGCAGAGACAGGCAACTCGCTTGATGTGGCCATTACAGGTAAAGGTTTTCTCCAGGTGGAACTTGCCGATGGAAATTTGGCCTACACCCGTGATGGATCTTTAAAAGTAAATGCAGAAGGCTCATTGGTTACAAACTCCGGTGTAAGGATTTCACCGGATATTAACATTCCTGAAAATGTAAAGGGCATCAATATCAGCCAAAATGGAATCGTCTCTGTTCTGTTTAACGGTGAGGTGGAATCACAGGAAATAGGGCAGATAGAGTTGGCCTCTTTTATGAACCCGGCCGGATTGGAAGCCACTGGCGGAAACCTTTATGTCGCTACTGAGGCTTCGGGAGAGCCTTTGTACGGTGCACCAGGCGAAGATGGTTTGGGTTTGCTTTATCAAGGTTACCTGGAAAAATCTAACGTGGACGTTGCAACAGAAATGATCAATTTGATTGTGGCACAACGGGCTTACGAGATTAATGCAAAGGCAGTAAAAACGGCGGATGAATTGATGTCCATGGCCAATAACCTGAAACGGTAATTATTAAACCGGTATAAAAATGAGAACAATTGGAATTAAAATTATTTTTAGCATTTTTCTTTTGGGACTTTCATTTCTGCAAGCTCAGAATATGTTCGCTCAATTAAAAGAGAGGACCACCAATCTTTTTCTCGAAGAGCTAAACCTTGAGCGGTCTGAATTGGAAATAACATTTAACCGGGTACCAAAAAACCTTGAGAAATATAAAAACAGCAGTGTTAAAGTTTATTCGCAAAAAAGGATTGTTAAACCGGGTACACAGGCAGTTTGGGCTCAGTTTAGCCGATCAGGGAAAACTGTAAAAAAGCTTCCGCTTAATATAACTGTTACCGTTATTAAGGATGTAGTCGTTGCAGGAGAACGGATAAATCGTGGAAGGGCGTTTTCTTATAATAATCTGCTCTTGGAAAGAAGAAGGTTGGGCAAAGATTGGGACCGGTATTTTTTTAAGAAAGAAGATGTACTTGGTGCGGAGTCAAAACAACTTATAAAAAAGGGGGTTCTCTTGACCCGCAGGATGGTTATCGAACCGCAATTGGTCCACAGTGGCCAACAGGTAAATATTCAGATCCGCAGTGGGAACCTTACAATATCTACAAAAGGGACGGCCAAACAAAATGGCGCAAAGGACGACGAGATAAAACTTCGTCTTGATAAAACCGGCAAAATTATCCGGGGTGTTGTTGCCTCAAAAAATCTAGTAATTGTGCTACAGGAGTAAACCATGAAGAGTTTTTTTTCAGTAATTTTTACCATATTTTTCTTTAATAGCGCTATGGCACAGTCTTTATACAGCGATATTAAAGCCCATGCCATTGGCGATATCCTTTCTGTGGTTATAGTAGAAAATGCCAATGCCAGCCGTGCATCAAGCTCTCAAAGTAAATCCAATAGTGATATGAAAGTGGATGCCTCGGCCAAAGGAAATATTGCCTCATTTTTACCTGTTTTTGGTGGTGGCAGTTCTCTCTCTTCATCTTATAATGGTGGCGATGGTACAGAACAAAAGGAAAAATTGACCGGGCGGATAACAGTACGCATCACTGAGAAGACCGAGGGGGGCATGTATAAAATTGAGGGTGAACGGACTTTGAATGTAAATGGCGAAGAGAATGTGATGGAATTGAACGGGTTTGTCCGCCCAAGGGATATTTCAACAAACAATTCGGTTTTTTCTTATAACGTGGCCAATGCGCAAATAACTTATAAAAAAGGTGGGATTACAAATATTGTCAATGATGGCTTCTTCGGGAATATTTTTGTAAAAGTAGTCGGATTAGTAATGGTTGCTTCGTCTTTGGGATATTTGGCATTAAAATAAAATTGTAGCTTTTTGAGTGTACTTTACGAGACACCCGATGTTCTCTATCGGGAGAAGACCTTAAGATTGAAAGATTTAGGAATAAGGAAAATGTAAGGGCAGAGAACGAAATATAAAAGGAATTGCCGTCAACCAGAGCCAGTATCCAGAACCAAGGATCACTAAAATTATGAGAAATACAAAGAACTTATCTAAACTATTATTAATGATTGGCCTATTGGCCCAAGCAGTCTTTGGCCAGGTCAGGATAAAAGATATTATCACTGTTGAGAATTCACAACAAACGGCTCTTGTCGGGTACGGTTTGGTTGTTGGGTTGGGCGGAACAGGCGACCGTTCATCCAGCAATCGTGGCGCGGTATTTACCATCCAAACCATCAGCAATATGCTGGAGCGATTTGGCATTACCGTACCTAAAGAGCAATTACGAACCAGAAACGTAGCGGCAGTAATGGTCACGGCAAAGATACGGCCATTCAGTATTGTCGGGTCACAATTTGATGTGACCGTCGGGTCTCTGGGCGATGCAAATAGCCTTGAAGGGGGCGTTTTACTACCAACACCGTTAATGGATACAGCGGGCAATAACTTTGCCATGTCGCAAGGCCCGCTTTCTATCGGTGGATACAATATTGAAACCAAGGCCGGGGAACAATTGCGTAAAAACCATGCGCTTACCGGGCGGGTACCAAACGGAGGAACATTAACGAGCTTACCGGCAAAGAATTCCCTGGATATACGCAAACCTTTAAATCTTTTTCTTATTGAACCCGACTTTTCCACAGCAAGCCGGATCGCTGAGGCCATCAATAATTTCTCGGCACAGGATAGTGTTAAAGCCGCACAGGCAATAGGGCCGGGCATTGTAACGGTCAGTTTCCCCGATTCTTTTAAAACACTGTATGAGGCCATAAATTATATCTCTGCAATCGAGGTGCTGCCGGTTGTTGCCGATGTGGAAGCGCGGGTGGTAATAAACGAACGTACCGGTACCGTAGTGGCCGGTGGCGCCGTAAAGATTGGGGAAGTAATGATTTCGCATGGAAACTTAACTATCCACACGCGTAGTGTACCGGTAATTTCCCAACCCAATGCATTTAGTACAGGTGGGCAGACGGTTGTGGCGCAAGTTACCAATACCGTGGCAGACGAGCAAGATGCCTCCAGCGCTGTAATAAATGAAACTACGACGGTGACTGAGCTAGCCTTGGCCCTAAACACTATTGGTCTAAAACCACGTGATGTCATTGCAGTATTTCAGGCAATCAAACAAGCTGGCGCTTTAAGGGCAAGGCTGATAATTAACTAGTAGGCGTTAATAAAGTAGGAAATTTTTCTTTGTCATGCAGAGAGGTTCTTTCCCGAAACATCTAATGGCATTTTTTAGCATAACGGTTCCTGGTAACTTTATGGGTAAGCACGAATTAGGTTGAGAATTGAAATTAAAAAATATTTTAGATTAAGGTTATAAAAATGAAAATTCAAGCATCCAGCATTCAGCGTCAAATTTCGGAATTGCAAAAAAAAGTTTCCGCAGATAAAAATGTTTCAAACAAGCTGACTACTCCGGAAAGTGACAAAGAAGAATTAAAATTACGGGAAGCAAGTAAAAAACTTGAAGGTCAGTTTTTATCGCAGCTTATAAAGTCGATGGAAAATACAATCCCAAAAGACGATAAAAAGCAAAGTATGGCCACAATGATGTTTAGTTCTGTAATGGGGCAACAGATGTCAGAAAATGGCGGCATCGGCCTGGCAGATTTTATCTATCAATCATTAAAAGAAAATGGTATGGAGTCAATAAACAAAATGTCAGAAATGGGCGCATATAATCCTTTTTATGCTCCAACCATGATGGGAGATTTTGATGAGTAGTTTAAAAAAGAGAAATCAGAAACTGTTAAATGAAATCCTCATAACACTAACAGATGAGATTGCCCTTTATGAGGACCTGGCCGAGACAGCCCGTAATAAACAAGAGGCTATTTTAAACAATGATTTAAAATCTTTGTCCAAGTACACCGGACTGGAACACGCTTTTGTCCGAAAAGGCAATAATCTTACCTCGAAGAGGCTGGGCATGACCTCAGATAATGCGGAGGGGCCTAAAAAGAAAATTTTGTCCCTCGCTTCATTTATGGCACTAAATAACCTGGAAGAGAACAAAGAGTGGGTGCATAAAGAAACTCAATTGATCGGTGTGTTAAATAATATTAAACGTATAAATAAAGAGAACTCCCTTCTTTTAAAAACTTCGGTTCGATTTATTCAGGGACTGATTAATTTATATTATCCTAAAAATGAAACGGATTCCAGGATTTATACTCGAGAAGGAAAAACGGAATCCCAAAAAAAATCTGTTGTTGATTGCGGGGTTTAGTCATCATAATTACGGAAAAATGATTCGATAGAGGGATTTAAAACAACATTCTGAAACTTGAAAAAGTAATAGGCTAAACGGTTTTGTAGATAAAACAAAAGAGAAGAAAAAATTATGTCAATATCCTCACTGTTCGAGATGGGCCGTCGTTCCCTATCCGGTTTCCAAAGTGCGATAGATACAACATCCAATAATATTGCCAACGCAAATAATGAAGGCTACACCCGGCGCCGTGTTGATATGCGAAATTTGACCAGTGTTAGCGGATTTGCCGGATTTGGCTCAGGAATGGATTCCAATGGCCTGGACCGTATGCGCCAGAAGTTTGCCGAGCTTTCGCTTTGGCGGGAAAACAATAATTTGGGCAAATATGAAAAAACGGAGTCCTTGTTAAAACAGATTGAGTCAATTTTTGGTGATGACAGCGAAGGGTCCCTCCAAAATGTTATGGCGGAATTTTGGAATTCCTGGAACGACCTTGCATCAGATCCTGAAAGTAACTCGTTGAGGACATTGGTAAAAAACAAGGGCCAGTTGCTAACAAACTCTTTTCAGAACACGTATTCGCGTGTTGTGGGTTTGCAACGTCAAATTGAGCCGGAAATCTATGAATCGGTTAAGGTAATAAACGATATTAGCACACAACTCCTCGATATTAACCAGCAATTGCGCCTGGGCAATTCGCCGGATTTAATGGACCGGCGTGATGAATTGATTACAGAGCTCTCCAAGATAATAAATATCGATGTGCGTGAAAAGGAGAATGGTGAGGTAAGCGTATTGACAGGCGGCCATATTCTCATATCCGAAAATAAAGCAAACACGATCGAGGTTTCTATCGACCGGACAAATAATATACGGACTTCTGCTATTAAATTTAAAGACAGCAATTATGAACCGGAAATTGAAGGCGGGAGCCTTGCGGGCGTATTAGATGTTTTTAATGATAAAATCCCAAATTATTTAGACCAGTTGGATACGCTTGCCGATAACCTTTCCAGCCAGGTGAATGCCGCGCATTCTGCAGGATATAACCTTGCAGGGACCACCGGTGTAAATTTTTTTAGTAGCAATAGTACCGGCGCTTCAAATTTTACAATGAACCAGGCTGTGGTGAACAACCCAACATTAATTGCAACACGTGGCGCTACAGAAGGCGTTGGGGCAAATTCCGTTGCAGAATCAATTTTTAGTTTACAATTCGATACAATTATTGCCAATGAGACGCCCTCAGATTTTTATGTTTCGCTAGTGACTGAAATTGGCTCGGAAATTGATGACGCTAGCTTTTTAAGGTATAGTAGCGAGTTGATAACCCAGCAATTACAAAACCAGAAAGATCAGGTTAGCGGCGTATCACTTGATGAAGAAATGACAAAACTTGTTCAATACGAACAAGGATACCAGGCGGCTGCAAAAATTATACAGACTGTAAATGACATGATCAATACAGTGTTGCAGTTGACATAATTTATACATTGGCAGAAGTGGAAGTAGATAACTTCGATTTAAAAGTAAGGAAAAAAATATGCGTGTAACACAGGCAATGATCACCCGGAACGCTTTAATACGTGTAAACCGAAATCGTAGCAATATGGCTAGTATTCAGGAACGTATTGTAACCGGTAAAAAAGTTAACCGTGCATCCGATGACCCTACCGCTTTTGCAAATGCAGCGCGCTATAAGGCTGCCTTAACTGAAAATGAACAGTATTTGAATAAGATAAAATCCGCCGATAGCTGGATGAATAATTCCGTTTCTTTACTGGAGCAAATGTCGGATATTTCCTTGCAGGCAAAGGATATAGCCACAAAAGGCGCCGATGGACAATCGGATGCCGGTGTACGGACAACGCTTGCCGGCCAGCTTGAAGCATTGATCAACGAGATGCTTTCATTAACGAATGCACAATATCTTGGAAAAAGTGTTTTTGCCGGAACAGATACAAAAACAGCCAATCCATTTGTATATTCAGCAGGTGTCGTTTCTTATATTGGAAATGATGATGAAATGACCCGCTCCTATTCCGAATTGGTCGATGTTGCTATTAATACGACCGGGCAGGATATTATGGATACAGGTATGTTTAGTGCAATGACGGATTTATTAAATGCGTTAAATGCAAATGATGAACCAACAATCCGGGCACAAATCGATACACTGAAATCGGCTTCAGAAGACATCGTAGCGCTTACATCGGATATGGGTGCGCGTTCTAAAAATGTTTCACTTATCCGCTCGCGTTTGGAGCAATATAATTTTGATTTGCAAAGGTATTTATCGAATGAACGCGATGCACGCCTTGATGAGGAAATTGTAAAATTTAAAGCCGAAGAATTTGCGTACGAAGCTGCTTTGCAAGCTACAGCTAAGGCCATGCAAATGAATATTATGCAATTTTTATAATAGGGTAAAATGAAAAACTATGGCACATAACCACAACATCCTCCCCCAAAAAACTGGATCAATTTAGATGGCTAAGAACCGTTTAGAAACCCTGCCAAAAAAATCTACTGAATACGATTTAAATAAAATATTAACAAATGCTGAAATCGATGTTATCTCCAAATGCGAACCAAATCCATCATTACCGATTTGCTTTATCATTGGCGCACCGCGCAGTGGGGCAACACTCCTGTTTCAGTGGCTGGCGGCAAGCAATGCGTTTTGTTTCCCGAGCAACCTGATTACCCGTTTTTATATGACGCCCTGTATTGGGGCAGGCATACAAAAGATGCTATCCAGTCTGGATTCTGTGATGGAGGGGGATGTTAATTTTGGTAAAATAAATGGGGGTAGTCGGTTTAAATCCATACGTGGAAAAACGACGGGATTATTTTCACCTAATGAGTTTATACCTTTTTGGCAAAGATTTTTTTATCTTGAAGGAATTTCTGAAAATGGGTTGAAAAATCAAATAAAAACAGACTGGTTAATACTAAATGCAGAGCTGGCTGCATTCGAATCTGTTAATAAAAAGCCAATTGTAGTGAAGGCAGGTGTATTAAATGGCCATATTTTGTCTTTATTTAAATATATTCCAAATGCAATATTTCTGTATATTAAACGCGAACCATTTTATAATATCCAATCGTTGTTTTTACAAATACGCACCTTAAAATCATTAAATGAAAAATGGCAAACCTACAAGCCACCGGAACAAAACAAACTTAATAATTTAAATATTTATAAAAAGGTATCCGGGCAAATTCATTTTACAAATAGGGTGATCGAAAAGGGCATAAATAAAATTCCGGATAAGCAAAAAATAATTATTAATTATGAAGATATCTGTTTTGACCCGGTAAATATTTGGACAGAATTGAACAACCGCTTTAACAAACTCGGGTTTACCCTTCACAAAAAATATGATGGGTCTGATTCTTTTGAGAATACAAATCGACAAATTGTAGACCAGAAAGACGCAGATAGGATAGCCGCCGCTTATTATTCACTTTTTGGTGACGATATAAAACCCAAATAACGTAACTGGATTTTAAGAAAAAATTTATAATATCCTTTTTGGGAAAAGATTTGAATATGAAAGAAAATGAAGAAATTGGTGGGTATTTTGAGTTAGAGCTTCCCAAAGGAACCGAATATCATACAAATGCCCTACGATTTAATACTGCCCGTAATTCCCTCAGTTTTTTTCTGATTCAGAAGCAAGTGGGAGAGCTTTATGTTCCATCCTATATTAGCGACAGTGTTCTTCTTGCCATTAAACAAAGTAAAACAAAAATTCAGTTTTATAAATTAGATGAAAATTTCCATCCCATTCTTGATCCTGAGAAAGTTGGGCAAACGTATGTCTTACTTATAAATTTCTTTGGGATATGTGAAAAAGTTATTCAGGATAGTTGTAAAAAATTCACAAATGTTATATGTGATAATACCCAGGCGTTTTTCTCAAATCCAGAACCGGGGATTACTACTTTTTATTCACCGCGTAAATTTTTTGGTGTGGCCGATGGCGGTTATATTTATGCTGATAACCTTGAAGTCGAAAAGGTTATCCAGGATGACTCCACACAGCGTTATATGGCGCGACTCGTACGGATTGATGGTGGGGCAGAGGCAGGTAGTTTCCTTTTTAGGAACACAGAAGAGCTTTTAAACCGGGCGAAAATCAGACGGATGTCCACGTTGACACAAAAAATATTATCCTCGATCCATTATGATGAAGTTTGGGAGAAACGTGAAGACAATTTTAAGTATTTACATAAAAATTTAAAAAAGATAAACTGGCTAAAAATAAATTTACGATCCGTTCATGGGCCGATGATTTATCCCTTTTTATGCGCACATGATGATTTAAGGAAATATCTAATCCAAAACAAAATCCATGTTTCTCAATATTGGCCTGAGGTTTCTTTTAGAAGTGAGCCGGGTTCATTTGAATATTTAATGGCCAATAAATTATGCCCGCTTCCGATTGACCAACGCTATTCCATGCCGGAAATGAAAATTATTGTTGAGCTCATCGAATCGTTTTTAGATAAAAACAGGCACACCGACAATCACCTGCCCATAAATAAATTACCTGAAGAACTTGAGGTAAATTCTTCCTCATAAGCTGCAATCCTTTCCTACCTGTTCGTCCCGGTCCAAACTCTTTTTAATCAATCCCCTATTTTATAAGCCTTGCCAGCCCTTTTAATCGTGGCATAATTTTTGAAATTAACATTCCATTAGAAATCCGACAAAGAGACAAATTGGGAGTTTCATCATAATTTTTTCCTCAAATGGTTATCTAAGTAGGGCGTATGCCTTTTCATTAAGTGGGGTTGGAACGCCCGTTTATTTACAGGAGAGTGGCGCATGGATTTTAGAAAGGGCAATTCCCGGAACGGATTATAAGGATGCCATGGGTTGCTATCCGTTATTTTGCTGCAGCAACTGGGATGGTCTGGCCGATGATATTTACAATAAAAGAAATGACTGGGTGAGTTTTTCGATTGTGACAGACCCCTTTCACGATACGAATGAAGAAAAACTAAAAACAATTTTTAATGAGAAAGTAATGCCATTTAAAAATCACTTTATTGTAAAGTTGCAAGATGATTGGCAAACTTTTATTGATAAGACTCATTTTCTAAAAGCCCGAAATGCCATCAGGACAATAAAGATTGAGCGTGTTGAGAGCCCGTTAAATTTTATAGATGTGTGGAATGGTTTGTACACAAATTTGATAAACCGGCACCAGATTACCGGAATCACAAAATTTTCAAAAAAAGCTTTTAAGGGGATGTTTGAGACACCGGGATTATCTGTTTATAATGCAACTTTAAATGATGAAATAATCGGAATGGTTCTGTTTTATGAAATGGACGAGGTAGTTTACTATCACCTGGGCGCTTATAGCGAAATGGGATATAAACAAAACGCTTCCTTCGGGATCTTTTTGCGGGCAATCAAAGATTTTTCAAATGCCGGTAAAACATATCTCAATCTGGGTGCCGGGGCAGGATTAATAGAAACTGCAAATGATGGGCTGGCCCGTTTTAAAAAAGGCTGGGCATCTGAGGAACGAACCGCGTGGTTTTGTGGCACAGTTTTCAATAAAGAACTTTATGGGGAGCTGACAAAAAAGTTGGACAGGGCAAACAGCTATTTTCCTTTGTACAGGGCACCCGGAAATATTATGGCAACAAAAAAAGATATTAAACAAGATGTCCCGATCTTAGAAGGGGCTTTATGAACCCGGACCTTTTTGCAAAAAGCCTGAACACATTTGAGGCAGCACATAAAGAAAACGGGCATATCTTTGTAACCCGCCCTGATTTGCCGCCATTGGATGAATTTACCGAATATCTGGAAAAAATATGGCAAAGGCGTTGGGTAACAAATAACGGGCTGTTTCACCAGCAATTTGAAGAAGCTTTAGCAAAGTACCTTGGTGTGAAATATGTTAGCCTTTTTTCCAATGGGACTTTGGCATTGGTGGTCGCTACGCAGGTATTGCGTCTCTCGGGAGAGGTGATCACCACGCCTTATAGTTTTGTGGCCACTACCCACGCCTTAAACTGGAATGGCATCGAACCTGTTTTCTGTGATATCGATCCGCTGACTTTAAACCTTGATCCTGATAAAATTGAAAAACTGATAACGCCACAAACCTCGGCAATCCTTCCGGTACATGTGTATGGTAATCCCTGCGATGTAGAAAAAATCGGGCAAATTGCCGATACCTACGGTTTGAAAATTATTTATGATGCCGCCCATGCTTTTGGCGTTAAAAAAGGGAGCGATAGCATTTTAAATTTTGGTGACCTCTCTGTTCTCAGCTTCCATGCAACTAAAATATTTACGACTATGGAAGGTGGCGCAATTGTTACGAATGATGAAAAACTAAAGAAACGAATTGACTATCTTAAAAATTTTGGTTTTGCCGATGAAACCACGGTAATAGCGCCAGGCATAAATGGAAAAATGAACGAAATGCAAGCAGCGCTGGGGTTGGTGCAGTTAAAATATATTGATGAGCGTATTGAAAAACGAAAAATGCTGACCCGGCTGTATAAAAATTTATTGTCCGGTGTGCCTGGAATTTCTTGTTTAACGGAATTTGATAATGTGGACCACAATTATGCCTATTTCCCCATTTTTATCGATGAGAATAAGTTTGGGCATGCGCGGGATGTTTTATATGAAAACCTAAAACAGCAAGAAATCTATGCACGCCGCTATTTTTATCCGCTTATAAGCCATTTTCCCATGTACCGGGGATTACCTTCGGCATTGGCAGAAAAGCTTCCTGTTGCCGAACACATGTCCAAACAAGTTATCTGCCTTCCGCTTTATTGCGACCTGGGTGAAGAACAAGTTGAACGGGTTTGCACGGAAATCAAAAATGTTTATGAAAATCATGCTTATAAAGAAATGGAAATTGTATGAATTTTAAAGGTAAAAATGTCCTTTTGCGCGCCATAACAGAATCGGATCAAAAACTCCTTTTACAATGGGCGAACGATCCGGATATCTGGCCGATGCTGGGTACCTGGCATTTCCCTGTTACAGAAAAAGATCAGAAAATATGGTTTGAAAATATTTCGGCAAATTCACTAAACCAACGCTTTGCCGTCGAAGCACCCAATGTGGGGCTAATAGGTACGGCAAACCTGGTGGAAATAAACTGGAAAGACCGCAATGCTTTTCATGGTATGATGTTAGGACCAGTCGATATTCGTGGAAAAGGCTATGGCAAAGACACGATTATGGCGGTGATGCGCTATGCTTTTGAGGAGCTTGGCCTGCAAAGGCTGGATGGCTCGATGATTGAATATAACAAGGCATCATTGGCGGTATACTGCCAAAAGTGTGGCTGGAAAGAAGAAGGCGTTCAAAGAAAATGGTATTTCCGTAAAAATAAATTTTGGGACAAAATAATAGTTGGAGTTACCCGTGAAGACTATTTTGACCTGATAAAAACAAATCACTATTGGGACGGTTAAAGTGGTAAATAAAAGGATTCTAATAACCGGTGGCGCCGGATATATTGGTTCCCGATTACTTTTAAACCTATTGGAGAAGGGACACCGGGTTAATATACTCGATTTGTTTTTACGTGGAAATGTGTCATTGCCCGCAACGTATACAGAGCCGTTCCTAAAAGTTTATAAGGGTGGTATAAATGATGTCGCGCTTGTACGGGCCAGCTTGGCAGATGTATCGACTGTGATCTACCTGGCCGGGGTTTCTGATGGTAGGATGGGTAAGGAAAATCCCGGACATACAAACAGGGTCAATTATACCTATTTTAAAAAATTTGTAAAACTGGCCAACGCGGCTGGATGCGAACGGATTATTTTTGCCTCGACATTTGGGGTTTATGGAAGTTCTTACACCGCCCCTTTAACAGAGAATTTGGAGCCAATCCCGGAAGAGCCATATTCGGCATCAAAGCTGGAAGCAGAAAGATTTTTGCTTGAGGAAGGTGACCCGGGTTTTTGTGTTGTCTGCCTAAGGATAGCGATGGTTTTTGGTTCTTCACTAAAAATGCGCGATGATTTTATTGTTAACCGTATGACGAAAAATGCCCTGCAAAAAGGGCGGATCCAAGTATTGGGAGGCGGGCAGAAACGCCCACAAATTCATATAAAAGATTTAAGCCGGCTGTTTATAAAGATGGTGGAGATTGAGGTAGATAAAATTAGTGGGAAGGTTTTCAATACGGGTGCGATAAATCCATCGATTGGTGAGATTGCACAGGAAATTAAGCGCCAGCTAACATGCCCCGTCAAAATAGAAATGCTACCGCCACGCGCCAGGGAAAACAGCTTTCTTCTGGACAGCTCTAAATTATACGATGAGACCGGTTTTGAAGCGCAGATATCCTTAAAAGAAGGCATCCGTGAAATGATAACTTTTTGGGCGAAAGAAAATACGCCTGTTCAGGGGATGGAAACAATCGCATGAGATGGATAAAAAAAGGGTTAATCTTTAAACCTGCCGGAAATAAATGCTGGTCTCTAAGCCATGCCCAGGTGCCGCTCGTCGAACTAATCAAAAAAGATGTTTGGCGTATTTATTATGGCACAAGGGATGAGCAAAACCGGACATTAACATCCTTTATTGAGGTGGATGCAAACAATCCGGTAAAAATATTATATGAACACGATCAACCCGTTTTAAAACTGGGCGCCGCCGGTTTTTTTGATGACAGCGGCGTGATGCCATCGGAGATAATTAACCACAATGGAAAAAAATATTTTTTTTATGTGGGATGGAATACCGGAAATACAGCGCGCTACCGTACGGCGCTCGGGTTGGCAATTTGGGATGAAGAAGCTGGCGCATTTAAAAAAATTGCCACAGGCCCGGTTATGGACCGTTCATTAAATGACCCTGTCGGCGTATCCTGCCAAAGCATATTGGTTAAGGATGGAAAATGGAAAACGTGGTATATGTCTTACAAAAAATGGCAAGCCCGTGCCGGTATAATGGAACCTTTTTATGAAATAAAATATGCCGAGTCGGAAGACGGCATGTATTGGATGCGTCCTGATATTACCTCGATAGGATTACAAAAAAACGAAGGCGGGATTGCCTGCCCGTCTGTTATTTTTGAAAACGGTTTCTATAAAATGTGGTATTCGGTGCGTGGCCTGGGTGACTATCGCAACGATGAAAAGGAGAGTTATAAAATAGGTTATGCCGAGTCGAAAGATGGAAAAAATTGGAACCGGAAGGATAGTTTGGCCGGAATCTATACGTCTAAAACGGGCTGGGATAGTGAGATGATTGCGTATCCTTATGTTTTTCGCTACAAAACTAAAATCTATATGTTTTATAATGGCAATGGTTTTGGCAGGTCAGGATTTGGTTATGCGGAGCTTGAACGATGAAGCAGAATTTTATTTTTACATCACATGGCTGGAGTGCAAGTAATTGGCTGGCTTATGCTTTAAATTTACATGAAGATATTCTTTGCACACACAGTGCGCGAAATATTCTTGCCAATAAAACCGATATGAACAGCAATGACAGTCTAAAAAAGAATTTGAAGGATTTACACGAAGGTTATGTCTCGCGCCAGAACCGTTCTTTAGATGAAACCTTCGTTGAAATTGAAAAGCTTGGGCAAGCCCGTCTTTATGGCTCAGTACATGTTTTTCGTTTGCGGGATATTCCTGTTATTGTCGAAAAATACGGTTCCCCAGACCGTACCTTTCAGGTTCAAAACCTGGTTCGGCATCCTGTTTCCCTGGTGTGGTCCGGGTATGGGCAATTTAAAGATTTATTCCGATATGACCTGAACGAACTGTATTGGACAACGGGCAAAGTGCTAAGAGAGGCAAAAGATTTTATTTATCACCTTAGCCATAAATATGATTTGTATCCGGGTGATTTGGAAAACCTTTCTTTTATCGGGGCATGCGCGGTATTAGGAAGTTTAAAATTGGACCTTGATGGACTGGACAATATGCGGGGCACGCCCAATGTGTTTTTTAAAGGCCATGTAAAGATGGAAGACATAACGAAAAAACCACACGTCTTGGCAGAAAGTATAAAAATTCTTTCCGGGGAGGGCATCCTTGCTACACCGGAATATCTTGAAAAGGTTTACACGACGGGTGTAGTAAACCAGCATAAAAATGATGCCAATAAAACCAATGCAGAAGCGCGTTATATTAAATTTTCCGGGTGGCAAAAAGAGACATTTAGTTACTTCTTTAATAAATATAATCTTCAGGGTGCATACGAAGATATGGGTTACGATTTTTCATTTTTAGAAATTTAGAGGCTGTTATGGCAAAGCGAAAAAAGAAAAGCACAAATAAACCGCTCCCAAATCCAAAAATTAGCGTGGTCGTATTTTCATATAATTTTGAAAAATTTATTGCCCAATGCTTGCAAAGTATTTTGGACCAAACCCTGCAACCGTACGAAATTATTGTATGCGATGATTGCTCCACGGACAAATCCTGGGAAATTATTCAAGAATTTAAACAACGTTTCCCCACATTGATTCGGGCATACCGTCATAAAGAAAACATCGGCCATGTTAAAAATGGTGTTTTTGGTAAAGATCAGGTTAAAGGTACGCTGGTTTCAATAATCGATGGAGACGATTATTGGTTGCCCGGTAAACTGGAAAAAGAATGGTTGGCCCTGAAAAAAAATCCAAAAGCAAAAGTGGCTTATTCCAACGTAAATGTAATAAATGAAAATGGAAAACTTATTGGTAGTTGGTTGGATGCACAACAAACAGAAATGCCCTCGGGCGATATTTTCATACCTGTTTTTGCAAAACGTCTTTTCCCGAATAGTAGAAGCGTTTACCGCAATCAACTTATTTATACCGATGTTATGCGTGAAGTAGGTTATGGCGATGAAAATATAAAAGTTCATGTGGACTGGGACCTTAAAATACGGCTTGCCGCAAAATATCAGGTGGCCTATTCCGATGGTGCGTATGTGCAGTACCGTGACCATAGCGGTGGTATACATCATCAGCTGGGAGACAAGCTTTATAATTCTTTGAAAATGGTTATCGAAAAAAATATACATCTTTTAAAAAACCGTTCTGTTCAAGAACAAAGCTTTGTGATTGAAAATTTAAACTCCCAACTTATTCATCTTTCAAACATGGCTCATGTCCGGGCTAAAAAATTCAGCCTTGATGATATTGTTAATTTGGCTGAGAGTACTACAGAGGAAATCAATATGGAAAACCCAAAGAGTAAAAGCAAAAGAACAGCAGAAATATATTTAGGTGAAAACCTGATTTTCCTCATCTCACAACCGCGGGCAGGTTCTACAATGTTACAACGCATATTGGGCAGCCATAGTAAAATCCATACACTGGCCGAGCCGTGGATTATGCTTCAGCCATTATATGCTTTAAAAGAGCAGGGTGGTCAAGCCGAATTTAGTGCTGTTGACGCGCAAATCGGGCTAAAAGATTTTATGGCCAACCTGCCCAATGGCCGCGAAGATTACCTCGACGGTATCCGCGCTATGGCCGGTACATGGTATAACCGCGCGTTACAGGGAAGTGGCAAGTCATTATTTCTGGATAAAACGCCACGTTATTATAACATCATCCCAGAGCTGATTGAAACATTACCCGAAGCAAAATATGTGATTTTGTTGCGCAACCCACTTGCCGTACTTAGTTCCATTTTAAAAACTTGGGTTAACAATGATTGGGCACGTCTCCAATTACATATAAATGATCTGCTGCAAGCGCCACAATTATTAGCGCAGGCCATAGAAAACTATGGCGACAAATTGCAAATCATTTCGTATGAAGATTTTGTTCAGAATCCGCAAACTAACTTACATGCGCTTTTAAATGGTTTTAAGGTTGGTTTTGAGGAGGCTATTTTAAATTATGGCTCTTTTGATACGCCAAAAGGTTCAATGGGCGATACGCAAGGTGTACAACAACATCAAAAGCCTGCACTTTCAAGTTTGGAAAAATGGAAAACTACATTTACAGAACCTATCTATAAATTACTGGCTGAAATTTTAATTGATTTGACCGGGCCGAAAATTATAGGACAACTGGGCTATGATTATAATCAACTTTTGGGTGATTTAAAATCAATTAAGACAGAGAGCGAAAATCCATCCCAGGAAGAAATCAGTGCAATGCTGACCGCTTTTAAATTTACACCGCAACAGTTAATCGCCATCGAGCCGCTTTTAATGCCTTACCTGGAGGCGCCCAAGCCAAACAATGTTGTTCCTTTAAATACAATGACAAATCCAGGTACTCAAACCGATACCATCACTCAAAGTGATGTTATCGCTCAAGGAAATGATATTCTGAATAAAGTGGAGAATCCCATTATAGCCAGCGCCATTGTTTCCACGTATGCTTCAGAAAGATTTATCCGGGGCTGTTTGGATGGGCTTGTAAAGCAAACTTTGTATAAACAAGGTAAATTAGAGATTATAGTTATTGACGCCAACAGCCCGCAGGACGAACAATCGATCGTAAAAGAATTTCAGCAAAATTTTGATCATATTAAATTTATGCGGACTGAAGAGCGGGAAACGGTTTATCAAGCATGGAACCGTGGAATCAAGATGGCATCCGGGAAATATATCACCAATGCCAATACCGATGACCGCTTAAAAGATGATGCTATTGAAAAGCTGGTTAATCTGCTGGAAAAGAATCCCGATAAAGTTTTGGCTTATGGAAACTCCCTTGTTACCAAGCAGCCTAATGAGACTTTTGAAAACAACAGCTCGGATGGTACAGAAGATTTAATCTGGCCGGATTTTGATCGTCGTACCATGCACTCCTGGTGTTATATGGGCCCGCATCCGGTTTGGCGTAAATCATTGCATGATGAGCTGGGCTATTTTGATACAAAACTAACTTACGCGGCAGATTGGGAATTTTGGTTACGCGCTGCCTTAAACCATGATTTTATTCATTTAAATGAATTTATCGGGCTGTATTATTTGAGTGATGAGACTGTTTCACGGCGGGGCGATGTGCCTATAATTGAAGCGGGACAGGTGCGGGCCAACTACAAAGAAGCCTACAAAAAAATCGCAGGGGAATATATTCTGCCTGCCGATGCTACAATCACAAATGAAAACAACAATATGGTTTTATATGTTGTACATAATTTCCCACCTTTTTGGTATGGCGGCACGGAAAATTATGTGCTGGAACTTGTAAAAGGGTTGCAAGCCAAAGGCCAGGATGTCCACGTCCTTTTTCCTCATATTGATAATGACCAGGTTGCACCGGAATTACGTGTAAAATCTTTTCAGGGGATTCGTACCATCCAGATGTGGTACGATCCTACCACATTTAATCAGTACATGGATTCAGGTGGTGCCCCGATCCAGCATTTATTAACCGAATTCTTTAAAGCCAATAATTACACATTTGTACATATTCAGCATGCGCAAAATGTCCCTTTTGCCATCGGCTCTATTCTGCAAAAGTTAGAAATCCCCTATGCTGTTACGCTGCATGATTTTACTTTTATGTGCCATAGAAATCATCTTTTCCATTATCCAAGTGATAATATCTGTGAGGGGCCTGAACCCGGCAAATGTACGGATTGTTTATTTCATCTCTTCCAAAAAGAGCCGGAAGACGGGCAACATGGTTTAGTTAAACAAGCTTTATGCGAAAGAAATAATCGGGCAAAAGAACTATTAGCGGGCGCACGGAAGGTTACAGCGCCATAATTATTTGTTAAAGAAAATTTTGAAGAAAAAGGATTTGTCGAAAAAGACAAGATTGAAGTAAAGCCACTCGGCTTAAAGAAAATAGAAAAATTACCAAAAACGACATCTAAAAAAACACGTGTGTTTGGATTTCTTGGCAATTTTACCGGTTTAAAAAATCCAACGGTTTTGTACAACGCTTTCAGCAAGCTGAACGGTGATGTAAAACTAAAAATATGGGGTAATGGATTGCCCGCGGAATTACAGGCCTTAAACCAGTTTTGTGCTACCGAGAAACGGGCGGAATACCTTGGAACGTATACGCCGGAACAACTTGCTGATATCTTGAGCCAGGTGGACGTTGTGGTTTTACCTTCCAAAATAGAAAGTTATTCCCTTGTGGCCCGTGAAGCATTAATGGCACAGACGCCTGTAATAGCTGCTGCTGTAGGTGGGATTTTAGACGTTGTAAACGATGGTGAAAATGGTTGGTTATTTAATCCGTTTGATGAAAACCAGCTAAAACAAATAATGCAAAATCTGGTTGATGATCCTCAATTAGTGCAGGGGGCAGCAGCGGTTGAAACAAAAATAATGACGCTTGATGAAGACGTTGCGTTTTGGGCCGGCTATTACCCAAAAACAGAAACAAAGATGGTCGCTCAAAATGGCCCGCAAAATCAAACAAATAGTTTGCCGCGTATAACTGTATTAAGCAGCGAACAGTATAACCGGGCTTGTCCGTACATCCGTTTACATAAATCGTTAACTAATTTACAAGGCGCAGGGCATATTGATTACCGGTTTATTCATCTGGAGAATGCGGGAAATCTTGAGGCGCGACTTGACGAAACGGATATTTTAATAATCCAGCGCAATGTACCCGGGCAAATTCCGTACGAAACGTTAAAACCATATATAGAAAAGAATAATATTAAAATGGTCTACGAGTTTGATGATGCCTTCTGGACTATCCCAAAGGGACATCTCGCTTATGATTATTATGCCAAAATGCGCCCGCAACTGGAAAAATATTTAAGGCAGGCAGACTTAGTGACCGTTTCAACCAAGGCTATTGAAAAATATGTTCTGGGCTTAAATGAGAATGTACAAATTATTCCAAATGTGTTGGATGAACAATTATGGCAAGCCAAAGAACCTGAATTGCATGATGGCCCGGTTCGCATCCTTTTCTCCGGGACGCCAACGCATTTAAAGGATCTGGCGATAATTTTAAAGCCGCTTGAAAAAATCTTAAAAGAATACAAAGATAAAGTTGAATTGGTTTTATGGGGCAATGAACTGGTTGAGCTGACTAAGCTGCCCAATGTAAAACGCGGCCCTGAGTTCACCTCGGTTTATGCTGACTATGCACAACAATTGCAAAACCTCGAAATAGATTTTGCCTTAGTACCATTGGAAGAATCGCCGTTTAATAATGCCAAATCGGACATCAAATGGCTGGAATATAGCCGCTCGGGGATTGCCGGAGTCTACTCCAATGTTGCCGCTTATAAGGATACTTTAGTCGATAAAGAAAATGGCCTGCTGGCAAATAATACAAATAAGGCCTGGTACCGGGCGATTAAATGGATGATCGAGCATCCGAATGAGCGTATGAAAATGGCGCAAAATGCAAAGAAGGAAATCGCTGAAAAATACTTATTAAAAAACAATCTTAATAATTGGTTGGAGGCATATAATCAGCTTGTTAAATTTGTTGCACCAACCGATGTTCAGCCAAAACATTCATACGAAGTATCGATTATTATCCCGCTTTATAATAAAGTTGAGTATACCCGAAAATGTTTTGATGCTTTGGAGGAAAACACACAGGGTATTAATTATGAGATTGTTTTTGTGGACAATGCTTCTACAGACGGGACAGCCGATTTTATCAGCGGACTTGCAAATAAAAAAGACAATATTCAGATAATTCGTAATAAAGAAAATATCGGGTTCTCCCGTGCCAATAATCAGGCTCTTAAGCAGGCAAAAGGCGAGTGGGTCGTATTCCTGAATAATGATACGGAGCCGCGCGCCCATTGGCTGGAAGCCATGTTGGCCATCGCTAAAAATGATGGTTTTGTCGGAGCGGTCGGCGCCAAACTGCTTTACCCGGATGAAACAATCCAGCACGCGGGCGTGGCCATCGTGGAAGATTTGAAAAACGGCGATCCGCTTCTCGGGCAGCATATTCTCTCCGGGCGTCCAAAGGATTTCCCGCAGGCAAATTTGATGATTGAATTTCAGGCGGTTACGGCAGCCTGTATGCTTATGCCTAAATTTTTAGCAGATGAATTAAATGGTTTTGATGAAGGTTATTTTAACGGTTACGAAGATGTCGACCTCTGTTTCAGAATTCGGGAAGAAGGATATAAAATTATTTATCAACCGCATGCAGAACTGATCCATCACGAATCAAAAAGCGGGCCGGAACGGTTTGTTAAAGTGGCCGAAAATATTCAACGCCTGCACACCCGTTGGTTGGGGAAGATTCAACCTGATTTCCGATTGGAACAATCCGGCGAGGCCGTTCAACTTAGTAGCCCGATAAATTTTTACGCACCACCGGAAACAGGTCAAACAGTGTTGGATGAGCACGCCGAAACAACGCCGCAAAGCCAGGGAGAAAGCAGACCGCTGGCTTCCATCGTTATGCTCACTTTTAATGCACTTGGCATGACCAAGAAAACGATCGACTCGATTGTTGATAATACCGATTGGCCCTATGAGTTGATTTTGGTGGACAACGGATCAACCGATGGTACGATCGACTGGTTAAAAAAGCTGGATAAAAAACTGGATAATGTACGGCTGATTTTAAATAAAGAGAATAAAGGATTTTCTGCCGGAAACAATCAGGGCGTTGCGATTGCCAGTGGTGAATATATTTGTCTTTTAAATAATGATGTGCTTGTTGGCGATGGGTGGCTGGAAGATTTAATTTCTGCTTTTGACCGTGATGAAAAAATTGGTATGGTGAGCGCATTAACGAATAATGCCAGTGGATTTCAGCTATTGGAAAATGTGCCTTATAGTGATGATGAAGGGTTTTTCCCCTTTGCAAAATCGTGGCGTAAGCAGCATCGTGGCCAGGTGACACCTCGCCGTCGTCTTGCCGGTTTTGTGTTGCTCACATCAAAAAATATTTTTAATGAGATTGATGGTTTTGATGAAATTTATGGCCTGGGCAATTATGAAGATGATGATATAAGCTTAAAAATAAGGCAGGCGGGTTATGCGCTGATGGTACATGATGGTACCTATATTCATCATTTTGGCAGCAGCTCTTTTAAAGCCAATAATATTGATTTACTTGCTTCCCTGCGTGAGAATGAAAAAATCTTCAAGAAAAAATGGCCGGATGTGGATTATCAGGAATTGCTTGAGATGAAAAATCCCTTGCATGATTTACACCCTAAAATGATTGATGAGGCAACGGCTGTTTTTGAACAGGGCGATGCTGAACAGGCCGCAGAAATATTTTCTGAGATATTAGCTGTTAATCCCCTTTCCGGCGAAGCTTTGTTGGGAATAACCCTGGCATATCGGTCTTTAGGAGAAAATGGGCAGGCCGCACAATACCTGCAACGCGCCTATCAACATTTCCCTGATAATGCCGCTGTACTCAACCAGATGGGACTTATGGCATTTATGGAAGGCAACAAAGAAGAAGCATTAACTTATTTTGAGCAGGCCTTAAACCTTGATGGTAGTTTTCTTGATGTAAAACGAAATTATGGCCAGGCGTTAATCGAAAATGAGCAGTATGAAAAAGGAGTGAATATCTTCGTAGAAATTTTGGATTCAAATCCTGAAGATATTGGTTCCATCGTTTATATGGCGGAGCTTTATGCTGAGATTGGACAAATTGATAAAGCAAACTCATTCGCGACTAAAGCGCTGGAACTTGATCCGCAAAATGAGATAGCACAGGCCATTCTTGGTCAACCGGGGCAAGATATTTCTCAAACACAGTCTACCGATTTGTATCAAAAGGTTAATGATGAGGGATTTGCATTATTGGACGTATATAAAATCGACGAAGCCCAAGAAAAATTTCAGCAAAGTTTTGACCTTTTCGAAAATGCGGATGCCTTGTTTGGGACAGCGCTTTGTGCCTTCCAAAAAAATCAGGAAATTAAAACCGTAAATACCTTGAATAGGCTTATCGAAAATGGCCGGATTACGCAGCTGCCTATAATCAACTCGGGATGGTCAATTATCGAAATGGCGAATTTGAGAATGCCAAAGGATTTTTTGCCACGGCCATCGAGAAAGACGCTGCACTACTTGAAGCCCAGCGTAATTATGGTTTAAGTTTGATCGAATTAGCTGATTTTCAGAACGGAATTGCGGTTTTCGATAAGATAATAAAAAATAATCCCGAAGATGTAGAGACCTTAATAATCTTAACCGGATTTTATTGTGAGATCGAACGCTGGCAACAGGCAGAAAACTTTATAACGGCCGCACTAAAAGTTGAGCCGGATAACGAAAGCGCCTTAGGTCTGCAAAAACTTGTACAAAGCAATCTTGAAAGCGTCGAATAGCGCAATAAGTAAAATCTGATAGTGAACCTATTGTCGTGTCAGGCTATCATGCTGTCCCGCCAAGGCGGGATCAGTATCCTTAGGGATTCCGAAATAATTCTGTTTATGTCCCGACAAGGTTTGTGGGTATGACGAAACCGACATTTTATTATTGACTGGATACTACTTTTACAGAAAAGAATAAATGAAAAATAATGCCGTTACAATTTCGCTATGCATGATCGTTAAAAATGAGGAAGAAAACCTCGCCCTCGCCCTTGGTTCCATCCGTAAACATGTAGATGAAATTATTATTGTTGATACGGGTTCCACTGATGATACGGTAAAAATTGCCAGGGAATTTGGCGCAGTCATTTATCACTATGTGTGGAACGATGATTTCTCTGCCGCCCGAAATTTTGCCATTCAGCAAGCCACAAAAGAGTGGATATTTAATCTCGACGCAGATCATATTTTATCCATGCACCCGGAGCTATCGATAAAACACCAATTAAGCGGAACAAAATATCTTGGTATGATGATTGACGAGCGCTCATATATTTCTGCTGACAAATACCAGTCATTAGACCGGCTTTTGTTGTTTAGAAATAACCTGGGATTTAAATATGAAGGCATCATCCATGAGCATCCGTTAAAATCTATCCGTGAATATGCCACTAAAAATAATATTACAGTGCCATTTGGCTCACTGGCGGAGTGCTGGTTAAACCATTCCGGGCACATGGATACAGAAAATAAACTTTTGCGGAATCTTAAGCTTTTACAAGCTGCAACTAAAAAAGAGGATGATAACTTTCATTACTGGTTTAAACTTTTATTAACCTTAAAAGCGCTCGGAGACAAGCGATTTAGCGAAAATTTATTAAATGCCGTTTATCGGGTCGAGAAAAAGAATCCGCCCTTAACCGAAGCAATTGTTGGGATATGGGGTATGTTTGGCGACTGGGTAATTTTGGGCAGTAATACAGATTCGGTAGAAAAGTTTTATAACGGCGCTGCAATCATCAACGAGAAAACAAAATGGAACGATATCCGCCTTGTGTGGCCTTATGTAAAAATTTCGATTATGAACAAAAATTATGACAAGGCCATCGACGACCTCACAAAATGTATCAAAAGCGGGATCGCGCCAAGCCATGTTGTGCTTGGCAGGGAAGAGCGGATTTCCCCATTTTTTCAGTTATTAAAATTAGTAAATTCTCAGAAAACAGCAGCGGAGTTTGTCCAGCTAATTGATAATCTTCCTGAATTATTAGAAAAAACAAATTTAGATTTAACTTCCGTTTTAGGCTTTATAAAACAATATGATCAAGAACTGTTTGAAGCGGCTTACCTTTTGCTGAATCCGGATCAAAAAAACCAGCTCGGCGACTTGGGGAAAGAGCAACAACCCGCATATACCGGCCCGCTTGTTTCTTTATGTATGATCGTAAAGAATGAGGAAGTAGATTTAAAGCGTTGCTTGAATAGCGTTAAAGATGTGGTGGATGAAATTATCATCGTTGATACCGGTTCTGAAGATGATACGTTAAAAGTTGCCCAGTCCTTTGGGGCAACCATTATTAAATTTGTATGGAATGGCAGCTTTTCCGATGCGCGTAATATTGCCCTGGAACAGGCAAAAGGCAAATGGATCCTGCATTTGGATGCCGATGAAGAGTTGGATAAAAGTTCGCTTAACCGGTTGCGGGTCCAGGTAAAAGAAACCGAGGCTGATGCCATAAATGTTGTATTGCGCAATTATCAACCCGAAGAGGATATGGTAACATTTTTAGATGAAAAACAGGTAAGGCTCTTTTTAAATAAAGCGGACCATCGCTATCAAAACAAAGTGCATGAACAAATAATCCCGTCCATTGCAGAGCATTCCGGTAAATTTTCTGAGAGTGAGATTATTATAAATCATTATGGCTATCAGGCAAATAATGAAGCCCGCGCAAAGCGGAATTTAAATCTTTTGGAAGACGAATTGCGGGAAACGCCCCAAGATGCCTATCTGCTTTTTAAAACGGGAGAAACCTATAAGGCGCTGAAACAATGGGACAAAGCAGCCGAGTTTTTGACTAAAGCAATCAGCAATCCGCAGGGAAATATCACCAATGAAATTAAGGAAATAATTTATCTGCGGCTTGGGCAAATTGAGTTGGCGCGTGATAACCACCCGGCGGCACAAAAATATGCATCCGCCTGTCTACGCTTTAATGCAAAAAATGCGATGGCTAAATATATTTTGGCCATAACGATTATGTATGATGGCAATACCGAAAAAGCTATAAAATTATTTCAGGAATTAAAAAAGACCCAACATATCCATAAACTGGATTTATCTGAAGTTGACCGTCTTTTACAAGTATTTGAAGCGGTAAAACCTGCAGAGAAAGTGTTGAATTAAAAAGATGAAAAATAAACAAAAAAGACAAACACTCTCTTTGTGTATGATTGTAAAAAACGAGCAAGAGTTTCTTGCTGATTGTCTCGAGAGCGTAAAAAATGTGGTTGATCAAATCATAATTTTGGATACAGGTTCTACCGATCAAACTGTTAATATTGCAAAACGATATGGCGCTGAAATCCATTATTTTAATTGGTGTGATGATTTTTCAGTAGCCAGAAATGAATCAATAAAACATGCCACATCCGATTGGATTTTATGGTTGGATGCCGATGAACGATTAGCACCGGATTCAAAACTGCAAATACGGAAAGAAATAATTTCCACTAAAAAGCCGATCATTTACCAGGTTCAAATCAACAACAAAACAAATGATGCGGCCAGCGCTTATATTTCCACGGCCTACCGTCTGTTTACAAATAATAAGGGCATAGCCTTTAAAGGACGGATACATGAACAATTGGCACATGACCCAAATTATCCAAGGCCAGAAACCCGTCGGTCAAAATTAGTCATCGAGCATTTGGGTTATGCGGTAGAAGGGGAGTTAAAATCTGAAAAAAGCGAACGCAACCTCAGGTTACTCCAAAAAACGGTTGAGGAAAACCCCTCCAGCGCTTATGCGCATTATACCCTTGGCCAGCAGTTTAGTTTGAATAACGAACATCACCTGGCCATCGCCCATTTTATTGAAGCAAAAAAATTGAACCAGTTCGACAATGCCATGACTGCTTCGCTTTTAAATGTTTTGGCCGAGTCCTTTTTTAAGCAAAAAGATTATCGTATGGCTAAAATAAATGCGCAAGAGTCCTTGCAAAAAGTAAAAAACCAGGTTGGCGCATATTATATGCTCTATCGTGTTGCCGAAATTGAAGGCGATTATAAAGCTGCCATTGATGCCGTGGAAAAGATGATTACAAATGGACAACTTTTACAAAAAAATGGTTGGCAGATTTCTACAGATGTTATAATTGATGAAGACAAGCTGAACTATACGAAAGCGGTTCTTTTGGAAAAATTAGGGGATAATTCAGCTGCGTTTGGTATCCTGTTTAAGTTGATAAATAAAACATTTGGAGGCGAAGATGTTTTAAATAAAGCGATTCCCCTGGCCCTAAAACTTTCGCGAATTCCCGAAGCAATTTACTGCCTTAATAAACTAATCCAAATTAATCCTGCCCGTCAGGATGCGATGGATACCCTAGGCGTCATTTATATGAAACAACAAAACTTCCCGGAAGCAATTAAGGTTTACGAGAAGCTTTATACCTTTTCGACCAATAATCAAAACGTTGGCCGCAGGCTTGCCGGCCTCTATTTAAAAATGGGTGATGAAGAGAAAGCTGCCCAACTGTTACAGCTTTCTGCCTGACCCAAGAATATTTTTTCTGCTTTATGCCGAACAACTCAGAATATTTATATAAAAATTTTTGTTAAATCTTCATAGTTCATTGACGAGCATTCAAATTGTCTTTTTAAAATAATTCAAAAAGAATGCGCCATATATAAATCGATTTTGCCTTCTTCTTTTTAAAACGTGTCTAAATGGCCACTGATATTTTAACCAGTCTAATTTTGGAGGATAGTCTATGTCTGTTCAGAAAATTACAACGCGAACCGCATATTTCTTTTTGTTTGCGAGCATAAGCTTTGCACAGGTTCAATTTAACCCGCATACGGTTTTTGGCGGCGAGACTGCAGCGGGCGGCGCCTACTCCGTCTATGCCGCAGATGTTGATGGCGACGGGGATATTGATATTCTTTCCGGTTCGGAAAGCGATGACCGGATAGCCTGGTTGGAAAATAATGGCAGCGAGGAGTTTACTATCCACACGGTTACCGATGAAGCACACGAAGCCCGCTCGGTTTTTGCCATTGATGTGGATGGCGATGGCGATATGGATTTGCTCTCGGCCTCCAAAGCGGATGATAAAATTGCCTGGTACGAAAATTATGGCAGTCAAAATTTTACGGCCCATACAATTACGCATAGCGTGGATGCGCCGTACTCGGTTTTTGCCATTGATGTTGACGGCGATGGTGATATCGATGTACTCTCCGCATCACGTACAGACGATAAAATTGCCTGGTACGAGAACGATGGCAGTGAAAACTTTTCTGCGCATACAATTACAACAAATGCCAACAGCGCCCGCTCTGTTTATGCGACCGATTTGGACGGTGATGGTGATATCGATGTGCTTTCCGCCTCATATAATGATGATAAAATTGCCTGGTACGAAAATGACGGCAATGAAAATTTTACCTCGAGTTTTATAACTTTAAATGCCGATGGTGCGCGTTCTGTTTATGCCGCGGATATAGATGGTGACGGCGATATGGATGTTTTGTCCGGTTCGATTAGGGACGATACGGTCGCTTGGTATAAAAATGACGGCAGTCAAAATTTTTCAGCTTTTGTAATCTCGGCCAATGCTGATTTTGTTTATTCGGTTTACGCCAAAGACATGGATGGCGATGGGGATTTGGATGTGCTGTCCGCCTCGGAAAGTGATGATAAAATCGCCTGGTATGAAAATGATGGCAGTGAAAATTTTACGACACATATTATTAGCATGCATGCCTTAAGCGCCCGTGCTGTTTATGCCATTGATGTGGACAGCGATAATGATATGGATGTGGTCTCCGCTTCATTTGACGATGACAAAATAGCCTGGTACGAAAATGATGGCAGCGAGAACTTTGCAACTCATGCCCTTACTTACGGCGCGGCCGGGGCCTATTCAGTTTATGCTGCCGATGTGGATGGTGATAACGATACGGACATTCTTTCTGCCTCAATAAAAGATAACCGGATTATTTGGTACGAAAATGACGGTAGTACGACCTTTGCCCGGCATACTATAAGTGACAGTGCAGACGGCGCTCGGTCGGTTTTTGCCTTGGATGTGGATGGCGACGGCGATATGGACGTTCTTTCCGCTTCGGAAAGCGATGACAAAATCGCCTGGTACGAGAACGATGGCGACCAAAATTTTACACAGCGAATCATAACAAACACACTTTCTACGGCAAAGATGGTTTTTGCCATTGATGTGGACGGTGATGGTGACGTGGATGTACTGTCTGCTTCCTCCGGTGAAGATAAGGTTGCCTGGTACGAGAATGACGGCAGTGAAGGCTTTACCTCGCATACCATTACACTTACAGCGGATGGTGCGCGTGGTGTTTATGCCGCCGATGTAGATGGCGATGGTGACGTTGACGTGCTTTCTGCATCACGCTATGATGATAAAATTGCCTGGTATGAAAATGATGGCAATGAAACTTTTACCGCTCACACGATCAGTGATAGCGCAAACGGGGCTTACTCGGTTTTTGCCTTGGATGTGGATGGCGATGGCGATGTTGATGTGCTTTCGGCCTCGAGGAACGATGATAAAATTGCCTGGTATGAGAATGATGGCAGCGAGGTTTTTACAACCCATGTGCTTAGTGACAGCGTAGACGGCGCACGTTCTGTTTATGCCGCCGATATCGATGGTGATGGTGATGTGGATATTTTTTCAGCCTCTGTAAATGACCGGAAAATTATGCTGTTTGAAAACAATGGAAGTGAGCAGTTTACACCCGTCACTATTGCTGATAATGCCAATGGCGCACGGTCCGTTTTTGTTGCAGACATCGATGGCGATGGGAAACCGGATGTCCTTTCTGCTTCAAAAAATGATGCAAAAATAGCCTGGTACGAAAATGTTACAACCGTTGGTATTGCCGGGGAGAATCAAGGTGAAATACCCTCAAGCCCGGTTCTCTATAATAATTATCCTAATCCTTTTAATCCGCAAACGACTATTAAATACGAGTTGAAAAATAAAATTAATGTTAAACTGATTGTTTATGATATGCTTGGCCAGGAAGTGCGGGTTTTGGTAAATGAAAGCCAAAAAGCGGGGAGATATAAAATTACTTTTAATGCAGAGGGATTATCGAGCGGGGTTTACTATTTTCAACTTCAATTATCCAATGGATTTACTTCATCAAAGAAATTTGTTTTGTTAAAATAATTTTGTGTGGTTGAAGTATATCATCAAAACTTATTAAAGCGGCATTATTCCATTTAGGAAAGATGCCGCTTTTTTCAGTTATAAACTGTCGAGTACTTTTTTTAGTTTTTGCTGAATCTGCTCGGCTATGCCTCTTAGGTTCTCATTATTTATTGCCTGCATCGAAGCAATAGGATCAACAATATTTACTTCAACACCACCTTCTTGCTGGATGACAACAACATTACATGGCAGCATTACGCCGACCTTGTCTTCGTTTTTTACTGCCTCATAAGCAAAAGGCGGGTTGCAAGCCCCGAGAATCCTGTACGGCTTAAAGTCAACATCCAGCTTTTTCTTTAAAGTTGCCTGTACGTCAATTTCGGTAAGAATACCAAAGCCTTCTTTTTGTAAAGCCTCGGTTACATTGTCGATGGTCTCGTCGAACCCTGTATTTAACATTTTTGAAAAATAATAACTCATTATATGCCTCCGTTTTTATAGTTTGGGGTTTTGATGGTCTTAATTGTAAATAGTGACAGAATTATTTATCTCGATCATTATTAGCGTGTATCAACTTCGCTCAAAGTTGAAGAAAATAGTTTTTACAATTTTTAACTTTTTGTATATTTCAAAAGCATTTAAGTTTCTATAAAAATAAAAATATTTTAACGCAGGCCTATTTTCATTGTGTAAAAGATAAACAAATTAGTAGCAATGAAAAAATAAAGAATATATAGCCTAAAATGGAGCCGGAAATAAATGTTTAAAAAAATATTGATTGCCAATCGCGGAGAAATCGCCTTGCGTATCATTCGTACTTGTACGGAAATGGGGATAAAATCGGTCGCGGTTTATTCGGATATAGACCGCAAGAGTCCTTTCGTTTATAGTGCTTACGAAGCCTATGCCCTTGGCGGAAAAACCTCTCAGGAAAGTTATTTACAATGGGCAAGGATTTTGGAGATTGCAAAAAAATGTGGTGCTGAAGCTATTCACCCGGGTTATGGTTTCATGTCCGAAAATGCCGAGTTTGCTGAAGCCGTGGAAAAGGCCGGCCTGGTTTTTATTGGGCCCAAAGCAGAAGCCATCCGTACAATGGGCAATAAAACAGCCGCGCGTAAATTGATGATTGCCAATAAGGTTCCAACCGTTCCCGGAACCGAAGATGCTATCACCGATCACCTTGAGGCACAAAAAGTGGCCCAAAAGATTGGCTATCCTGTTTTGGTAAAAGCGGCAGCCGGTGGAGGTGGCAAAGGGATGCGTCTTGTTGAAAAGGATGAGGAGTTCCTTGGGGCGGTTGAAGGGGCGGCGCGGGAAGCCAAAGCAGCATTCAATGACGGATCGGTTTATATCGAAAAATTTGTTGAAGAACCACGCCATATCGAGTTCCAGATTTTGGCCGATGCTTTTGGCAATGTGGTGCACCTGGGTGAACGTGAGTGTTCCATACAACGCCGCCATCAAAAAGTGATTGAGGAAGCGCCATCTTCTTTGCTGGATGACGCGCTCCGAAAAAAGATGGGCGAAGCGGCAATAAATACGGCCAAAGCATGCAATTATCAAAATGCAGGCACGATTGAATTTTTGGTGGATAAAAACCGCAATTTCTATTTTTTAGAGATGAATACACGTTTGCAGGTGGAGCATCCTGTTACTGAAATGGTGAATGGCCTGGATTTGGTGGAAGAACAAATCCGTATTGCCGCAGGGGAGAAGTTGAGGGTTAAGCAAAGCAGCTTAAAGTTTTGGGGGCATGCTTTTGAATGCCGCTTGTATGCAGAAGACCCGGACAATAATTGGGCGCCTTCGCCGGGCATTATCGAGTTCCTAAACCCGGCAGATGGGCCAGGAATCCGGGAAGATAGCGGCGTAACCATGGGCAGTGAAATATCCCTTTATTACGACCCGATGATTTCAAAACTGTGCGCCTGGGGAACAGATAGGGAACAGGCCATCAAACGTATGAAGCGGGCCTTAAGAGAATATCAGATTGGTGGGATAAAAACGTCCATCCCTTTTTTGATCCGTGTATTCGACCATCCAAAATTTCAATCGGGTGATTTTACTACAAAATTTATTGAGGAATATGCGGATGACCTATTTGGCGAACCAGATGAATTTGCGGAGATTGCCGCACTTGCCGGAATTCTTGGCGAGATAGAAGAGAAGAAAAAAGTAAACCTGATGAATGACAAGCCAAATGGCCATCAGCTATCACAGTGGAAATCGGTACACCGGATAGTAAATCGATAAGTTAATTGTTAAATTAAATGGATGAAGAGGTTAAATGAAAATATTTGCCAATACTAAAAAGAATGAATTTAGTTTCGATTGGATCGAACAAAACGGTGAAAGCTATTTGGCTAAAGATGGCAAACGCCTGGATGTGGAGCTTGTTGCGCTAGGTGATGGCCGTTATTCCCTTATCAAAGATAATATGCCTTATATTGTCAATATTAGTAAAAATGATGATGGTTATCAGGTGCGGGTTGCCGGTGACCTTTTTCATGTACAGGTGGAAGACGAGCGTACCCGTAAAGTAAAGGAATTAGTAAAAGCAGCTTCAGGCGGGCATGGTGAGAAAACAATAAAGGCGCCAATCCCCGGCCTTGTTATAAAAGTTCAATCGGCCGTCGGGGATATTATCAAGGAAGGTGATGGGTTGTTAATTCTTGAGGCAATGAAAATGGAAAATATAATAAAAGCACCGTACGATTGCGAGGTGTTGGAAATCGCAGTTAAGGAATCCGATACAGTTACCCAGAACCAGGTTCTTATTAAAATCAAAGGCTTAACTACCAACTAAAAATTGATAGATAAATAACGCAATTTTCATTTTTAATGAAACCATGAAAGTTTAGGCAATAAAATTAAACCCCAGTTACGAATTCAAAGATTAAGGACTTATATTAATTTAAGTTTTAATTCGTGAATCTGTGGCAAAAAAAAAGTTACTTGTAAACGAAGGCAACATGGGGTAAACATCAGCCATGAATTCACAGATTAAGAACCTAATTAATTTATAATTTTTACAATTAGTGAACCTGCTGTATGAATTGAAATATTTTGGAGTCTGTGAATAACAGTTAAAATGGGCTACAGATTAAAAACATAAAACTTAAACTTTTTTTATAATTTGTGAATCCGTGGCAAAAAAAAGTTACTAATAGACCAAGGCAAAGGGTTTAACATCAGCCACGAATTCACAGATTAAGAACCTAATTA
>JAJRVW010000202.1 GCA_024277115.1 Calditrichota bacterium | reverse complement strand
TTTTGTGAACACGCCCTCAAGAACTTCGGCAACAACTTTCCTCTTGAAAACCTCACTATATCTCTTTGGCTTGTTTTTGCTCATTTTTTGTCCTGGTTTTAGTTGACTGGTTTAGTCAACCTATTTCAGGACTATACAATAACTAAGGAATGTCATGCCCCGATTAAAAGCATCGGGATTTTCAACGGCGGGACGAAGCATCCCCTCAATATTCAGGGGATTCTTCACTCCACTGCGTTACGCTTAGAATGACATATAGAATAATAAAGACAAAGGATAAAACAATGAGTGGAAAAATGGAGAAACATAAGCGAAAAGAGAATGGGGCAAACAAGCCCATCTATACTGTCTCTATCCAAAAATTTGAAGATGGCAGCTCGATGTTGGTTACGGATAATCCCAATGTAACACACAACCAGATAATGATGACCTTGCAAGGGATGATCTTCCAGCTCCAGGAAGCCTCAATCATTCAAAAGATAAAAACGGAGGTACAGATCATTAAGCCCGGAAGCATGCTGGACATGACACATTTACAAGGAGGTAGAAATGGCAACTAAAAGAGTTAAGCCAAAAAAAGAACCGAAATTTAAAACACTTTTAGAATGCGATGCCGGATTCTTTCAGATTGCCCAGTTGCAGCAATCGATTAAGAAAGAGGAAGTGAAGTTGGAGAAAGCCATCAACGCTTATAAGAAATTAAGCGTTAAAAAGATCGGGCCAATGCTGGCACAAATTAAGGTTTACCAGGACTGGATCATGGAATATGCGGAAGCCAACCCGGAAGAGTTTAAAAACAAAAAGACCTGTGAAATTACTTTTGGAAAATTTGGCTTTAGGCTCTCCACGAGAATATCCGTAAAAAACACAACCCTTGGCCTGTTAAAGAAACTGAAATGGAAGGATTATATCCGCGTTAAAGAAACACCGGACAAGGAGAAAATGCACGGTATGACCGATGAACAGTTGTTAAGGGTTGACGCTAAACGCGTAGAGAAAGATGAGTTTTGGTACGAAATAAACGAGCAAAACGTGGCCGAGAAATTAGCGCGTTCAAAACAAGCCTAAATTGGAGGTTCATCATGGAAGAGATCGGGCAAATTATAAACAAGATGACAAAGCAACACGAGCAAATCCTGGGCTTTCTGAAATACCGTCCAAAATCGAATGCAATCCTAAACAAGGCATTGGTAAACTGCACCGGGTTGACAGAACGGACTGTCCGGCGCATAGTGCGCGAGTTGATACTCATACATCATTGCCCGATCGGTTCTTCCACCCAGGAGGGTTATTACTGGATAAAAGACCCGGCAGAAATTCAGGAGAATTATAACCGTCTGCGCAAACGGGCGGTTAAAATTCTTGAGCGCGCGGCCGCAATGAAGAAAATAGCCTTAAGCGAAGTGTTTGACCAGTTAAAAATTGATTATTAAAACCTTCCGGGTTTTTGAAACCCGGAAGGTTGTTAAAGGGAGCAATTATGAACAGAATTAAAGAAGGTACAGTGATACTGGACGAAATTTCCGGAAAGCTTTTCCCGGATATGAAGTCTTACAGCAAATACCATAACCAGAAAAACAAAAACCAGCTATCAAAATTCAGGCAGGTGGAAATCGACTCCATCCCTGCGAGGGATGGCATCGTTAAACGTATCTGGAGGAAAATCAATGGCCGCACGAAAAATTGACGGAGACCAAAGGCGGCGGCTGTTTGCCATCGCCAAAGAGCTTGGCTTTGATCTTGAAAAGCTACGCACCATTGCCGAGCAATATAATGAAAAACTACCGAAAGAGAAACGGCACAGCATCAGCGCCCTCACTCGTTATAATGCCAACGCAATGATATGGGATTTGCAAAAAGAGGTGAGTAACCTCCCGGGGCGTAATAATAAACCCGAAAAGTTAACATCAGGAATGTCCGGCCAGCCAGTAAGCAAGATAAATACCGATCATCATGGGGATAAACGCCCGGATGGAAAAGAGTGGGACTATGCTTCGCCCCTTCGACAGGCTCAGGGCTCAGCAGGAAGTTGGAGCCAAACCGATTATATGTTTGACCTGGTAATAAAGCTGGGTTGGAATATTTGGCAATTCCGGGCTTTTATAAAAAAGTATTTCCGCACGGATAATGAGGCCTGGTTAGGAACAGCTTACCGGATGAAAACCATCGAGGCCTTAAAGGCGATGCTGGCACGTACCCATCGACTTCGCTCTGGGGACAAAAAGAACGCAAGGAAAAACTAATTAAGGGTTAATTAATGCAACTCGATTTGTTTGATCGTTTAAGAGATGATGAGGAGCTGGAACGGGCGGTGGAATCAATTAACCCCGACCGGAAATACCTGCCACATGAAGTGGCCAAGGATGATATGCTGCGTTGTTCCCTGGCGACGGTTTACCGGCTTTATGGCGCGGGCGAGTTGCGTGGCATAAAAGTGGGCAGCAACATCCGCATCTTTGGCTGGAGCATAATCAATTATATTTTGGAGCAGGCAAATTGAAGAGGTGGACAAAAGAAGAAGAAAAATATATCCGGGACCATATCAACGAATATGACAATTATGAGCTTGCAGAGAAGTTGGGTGCAACATACGGCCAGGTCCGTGCAAAGGTGCGAAACATGCGCCTGAAACGGGTTGATCCGCGATTTCGGTGGAAAGTATTAAATAAAAGGGTCGCAAAAATAAAGGGTTGGAAATTAGAATATTTAAAAGAGCATATAAACGACCTTACAATGGACGAGCTTGTGATAAAGCTTGGCGCGGCGGAATCAACCATCCGCTCTGCCATGCGAAAATACGGCATCAAGTTATCGGAAGAAGTATATAAAGAGCGTAAAAGAAAAACATATTTTCCCAAAGGGCACATCCCAGCCAATAAAGGCAAAAAGATGCCCAATGAATTAAAAGAGCGGGTGAAGCACACATTTTTTCAAAAAGGCCATGAACCGTCTAACACACTGTACAATGGCGCCATCTCGGCAAGGCGGGACAGCAAGGGCCGTTGGTATAAACATATCCGCATAGCAAAAGGGAAATGGGTTTTATACCATCGTTACCTCTGGGAGAAAGCGTTTGGCAAGATACCGCCTAAATACTTAGTAGCTTTTAAAAACGGCAATTCTCTGGATGTGCGCCTGGAGAATTTGGAAATAATTACCATGCAGGAAAACTCGCGTCGCAACCATAATCGCGAGAAAGCAGCTGAGACAATGCGCGAACAATGGGCAAGTGGCGAACGCTATAATAATGATGACTGGATCGCCGGCCTCTTGTCCAGAAAAAATAAAAAGCTGCGGGATGAAATAAAAAAACATCCTGAATTAATCGAACTAAAACGGGAGCAATTGAAACTTAGGAGGGCAATAAATGAAAGCAAATCTAATTAAAACAGCTCTGACCGAAATGGTTGGAAAAACAATTATGTACAACGCGCATAATTATAAGATTTACGGGTTTATGCTGTTAGATGACCTGGTAATTGTGGCAACCGATACAAAAGACATTACTTTTCCCCGGGAGGAAGCCTCTGTATATATCAATGAGTTTTTGCCGGTGGAGGAAGAACCGGAAAAACAGGCGTTGCAAATTATGCCTGATAAAAAACAAGTTGCCGACCTCAAAGATATTGTTTTGGAAAACATCAAAAAAGTACAAAAAGACAAAGCGTTTGTGCCGCAGGCCAATGCGGTGAATAAGAGTATAAACACACTTATTAGTATGGCAAATTTAGAGTTGGCTTATTATAAGACGATGAAGAAGTAACGGAACAGGCTTAACCGGCGCTACCACACTGGGAGCCGTGTAGTAAACTAAAAAACCTGCGGACGTGGTAGCGTCCGCGTTAAAGCCGTTGTTAGGCTGGGAGGATAAAGATGAAATATTATTATCTAAAAAAAGGCGAGATTATTAAGCGTGGTGATGAGGTTGAAGTATCTAATTCATTTAACGATCCACCGAAATGGGTTAAAGCAACATTAATAGGTGATCTTGTACCAGACCCTAAACATCCAGCACACAGAACATATAGACGAAAAAATAAAGAAGCCTAACATAGTATTAGCGCGGTTCATTCGTGGTTTGCAGTGCAAACAACGTTTTACTATAACCTTCTTGGTTCATATCAGGGAGGTTTTTTTATTTTCTTTCGCAGACATTAGCACACGCGGCACAAAGCTAAAATCCATTCCTTATATTTCTACTCATCCTGATATTCAAATTTTGAATCATCAACCACCAAATAGGAGGAGTAGAGATGCGCAAACGCAGCATATTATTCATTTTATTCAGCATGGTCTTTGTGGCCATGGCCTTTCAGTTCAACCCGCCCGCTATTGATCTCCCGCCGGATGAGCCCGCCGTTCACCTGGCAGGGATAGGCACAACCGAAGATGCGGTTGGCGGTACTTTTGGACTCTTAATTATTGGCATGGCCGCAGCCGGGGTTGGCGCAAAAGATAAAGCTACCTGGTTGTCTTTCCTCGGGGCTGTCGTCGCGTTGGGGCTTGGCGTTACAGGCGTAATGGGCATGGAGATATCCCTCTCGCTTGTAGGCGTACTTGGCTTTGGCGGACTTGCAGGCCTGCGCGCCTTTATATCCAGCTCGGGATCAAAGACATTTATAGTCGCGGCATTAGGCGCTTTGGGGGTCGCCGGCTCTGCTTTTGGCGTCCTTACCCCCGAACAATTTCAAATTTGGCTAAGTACCTTTGGGCTTTTAGGCGGCGCAACACTTACGCATGCCGTATTAAAACGCGAAGGGCATGCCTGATATGACAATGCCCTGGGAATTACTTATCCAAATAATTGTTGCCGGTACGTTCCTTGTGATGCTTATTCGCAAGGAACAAAGGCCGGTCATTATATCCGGTGTTAAAAAATTGGTTGAAAACGCCACATCCAAGCGGTTTATCGTGCTGATGATCGCAACCTGGTTTGTGTATAAACAAATTCCGATCGATGGCAACTGGCTCATTTTGGCCGGGGCTTACATCGGCCTGGATACAATCAATAAAGCCGGCATCCTTACATCCTTATCAACAAAAATTAAATCGAATATCAACACCCTGAAAACAGAGGAGTAGCCGGTATGGCCGAGAAATCCGCAATCGTAGAAGAAGTATTACGCAAACTTGATTATGTGGAAAAAATTACCAACGAAGCAAAAAGGTTAATCGAAAATTTAGACGTAAACCCCGGTAATTATGATATCGTGGAACAATTGCAACAACAAGGTGAGATCATAAATATTTTACTGGATCAGCTTCGTTCCGGCAAATCCAGCGGTGATCAGGTTGTCGAGAGTAAGTTTAAATCTATCGGGCGTAAATATCTTGACATGAAACGTGCAGAACTGGCTTTAGAAGTGGACGAGCTTGACCTGGATGTGATGGATGGCATCCGCAATAAAGATATACCACGCGCCCGACGGCGATGAGCAAGGATTTTGAACAGGAAATCAGTGACCTGGAGAAAAGGATAGATGAGCGCATCAACCAGCTTTTAAAACAGTTGGTAAAGCACCTGCAGTATCATAAAGAGAATGAAAGCAAATGGGGCTTGGTTAAGTTGATGCGTGACAATCCTTTTAAAACAATGGCAACCGGAATGTTTACAGGTTTTATGGTTTCGGTAGTAATAAGCGGCATCACAGGGAAGGATGTCATCACATGGATTGTGAAATTTTTTGGATAACCCTTCAGGAAAAAAATGGCCTACAGTAATCACCTAAAAGAAGAAGCCTTCGGACTTTATTGTACCGGGATCAGTTTTGATGAAATAGCCCTGGAGATGAAAAAAAGGTTCCCGGAAGAATGCCTGAAAATCAACCGCCATACCATTGCCGGATGGGAAAAGAAGTATAACTGGGCGCCGCGTAAGGAATCCATTATGCGCCGCACAAAAGAGAAGCTGGATGCCAAACGGGTATCCAAGCGGGCGGAAGTAATTGCAGAACTCGATGAACTGCGTGACCTGATCCTTGTCCAAACTAAAACCTTAAGGGCTAAAAGCCTTGAAGGCGGAGCTAACAGTGTCATCGCCTTAACGCGTATGATTATGGATTTGAAAGGCGAACGATCCGGCGCCGGAAAACTGGATGGCAAAGAGTTGGAAGGTGTTATCGCCATGATATTTGAGGTGCTCAGTGAAGATGAAAAAATCGGCAGCCTGTTACAACAAAGACAGGATTTTATCCTGGACAAAATTAGCGAACGTTTAGAGACTGAAAATCCCTAAAAGAAGGGGGCAGCTTATTCTAATGCAGGACTGTCCCCAATAATTTTATCGCGGGGTGGAGCAATTGGCAGCTCGTTGGGCCCATAACCCAAAGGTTGCAGGTTCGAATCCTGCCCCCGCTACAAAAATATTATGAATAAAAATGTACTGGCGGCGTCCAGAAAAGCGCTCAAAAAGGTTAATATCCAGGCCAAGCGGCATACGGACAAATGGAATTTTGTCAACTGGCTGGTAAAGCACGTGCAAGTGAAGCATGGCAAATACCAGGGGCTGTACCGCTTTGACGGCCACGAACCATATATCGAGATTGCCAGGCAGATGCATGAATACCGCGAAAACTGGTTTTTAAAAGGGACACAGATCGGCTTCTCCACTTTGATGATCGGCTGGAATTTATACCTGCCTTATTGGAAAGGCCTGGACTCCGGCTACGCGCTTCCGGACAAGGTGATGATCAAGCCTTTTATGAAAACACGTTTTAGTGAGGAACAAATTGAGCATAGCAACGAGATGACAGAAATCTATGAGATGCACGAGTCGGATATGTATTACAGCGCCGGACGCAACTACCTCTATTTCCTCGGGGCAAATGTGTTGAGTGAAGGAATGAGCCGTCCAATCGAGCAAATGAGCCTGGATGAAGTGACCATTATTTCAAAGGCCAATATCGAACTTATGGAAGACAGGCTTGGCCATGCCAGTTTTGGCCAGATCAATGGTTTTGCTATGGAAATCTATCCGGGCGGGCCAGCGGACGAAGGTTTTAACCGTGGCCGTCAAAACATGATGCTCTTTGATTGCCCTCGTTGTGGTACTAAAAATCAGAACCTTGAAGAAATTTTTTATGATAGCAGTATGAACAAGGAACCATATCCAAAATGCGTTAAAAAAATTGATGGCCATTGGCAAGTTGTCTGTATAAAATGTGGCAAACCCTACTCCAGGAAGGAATGCGGGCGATGGATCGCCAAGTTTCCGGACAGGGACGTCAACTCCTGGAGAATTCCACAACTGATCATGGAGGGCTTATCGCTGGATCGTTTTATGCGGCGTTGGCTCAAATCGGCCGGAAGGAAATCAGTACGGGCGCATTTGCACTCCACCGGGCTGGCCATTCCCGATGCCGGTGATTTGCAGGGTATCCAGAAAGAGCACTTAAAACAACTCAAACAAGATTATAAAATGACCCGCTCGTCAAACTGGACGGTTGGCGGATGCGATGTGGGTAATACATCATGGGTTATTTTTGCTGAAATGCGCAACCAACTGCGCTATTTATGGTGGCAGCCCGTGGATAGTGATAATATGGTTGAGGTTATCTCAAAACTGATTATCTCTTTGAACTGCCGCAAGTTTGTAATTGATTATAAGCCCTTTACGCCGGAAGTGCGCAAACTGCAGAGGATGTTCCCGGGCATTGTTGTAGCGCATGAGTACCGGGAATCCGGTCTGGAAGAAAAAGAAAAAGACCACGAAGGCCGCTCCTACGATTTTGTGCAGGAAGACCGTGAGGAAGCCCTGGATAGTTATGACGACCTGATCACCCAGGAACCACCGGTTGTCCTCATGCCGGCCGTGGTTTACGAGCAGGAATTTGGGGAAGTGGATTTGGAAGACAGCCTGTTTGCCAGGCATCATTATAAAGGCAGCCAGAAAGATGAAGTGGAAGACGCGCGCCTGGGCAAGAAAATTTACAAGCACAAAAAGAACGTGGAAAACCATTTTTATCACGCGGGCAATTATATGTATACAGCGTTGAGGCTGTTAAGCGTTCAGGCCGGTAAGTTTGTCGGGGCGCCGGTTTTGTTTGGAAATTTACACAGTAATTAGGGAGCGGTAATGGCAAGTTTATTAATAATGTTTTTGCTGGGGGTTATCGTTTTTTTGATAAAAGACCATGCAAAATTACAAAAAGAGTTTATTGCTCTGTCTGACAGGTACCATAGAGAGATAGAAAATAGTAACCAGTTAATTCAGGCAATCATTGATTTACAAAACGAAGTGGACAACGAGGGTGAAGAGTGGAAGTGGGGAAATAATGAAATTTAGCGATCGATTAAAAATAGCTTTTGGCCGCCATGTGGATGTTGGCGGGGAAAGTATTATCATCCCCAAAATGGGACGGTCGTCGGTTGAGAATGTGACCAACTTTGCCGGAACGCTCGATTATTTTAATAATCATTATGATATAATTGACCGCAACCTGGTTAAAGGCGATTTGCTGCAAACCATCGCGCGTATCTGTGTTGCCAACCCGGATGTTAGCCAGGCTGTGAAACAATGGATCAACCTGGGCAACCAGGGGCATGATGTTATTATCCAGGATGATAACGAAGCCCTGGTGGATGCCGCCATCGAAGCCCTCAACGATAATGCCTACAGGCTCTATCAAAAGTCGGCTGGCGTGGACGGTTTATTTAACCATTACTTGTGGCAGCTTGGCGTGTTTGGCGCGATCTCATCGGAGGATGTAATTGCCGGAGATTTGAGCCGGGTTGAAAAAGTGGCGCCCATCTCCCCGCGTTTTATCCGTTTTAAATTAGAGGATGATGAATACAAACCGTACCAGCAGGTTTACTCGGCCACCAATAACCTGATCCCGCTAAACGACTATACCTATACCTATTATTGTTACCTCAGTTTTGAAAATTCGCCTTATGGTATTCCACCGGCAATTGCCGCGCTGGATGGATTGCACACGCAAAAGTTTATGCACGAGAACATCAAGTACATCGCGGAAAAGCTTGGCCTTACGGGTGTGACAGACATAGAAGTAATGACCCCGCCGCGTAAGCCGCAGGAAACGGATATTGAATATAACAAGCGCGTGGAGACATATCTGGGAAACCTCCTGAATTCTTTTGAAGCCAATTACCGCAAAGGCTTAATGCTGCATGCCAGCGATGTTAAGATCAACCACACCAACACTACCGGTGATGCCCGTGGCGCGTATGACATCCATAAGTTAAACGAAGAACAGGTTTTTTCCGGGATAAATAACGATCCCGCCATGCATGGACGCAGCTACTCCACCACCGAGACGTATGCCGATGTGGTTTATAACCTGCTAGTAAATCAGACCAACTCTTTCCGGCGACTTGTTAAACGCCGCCACGAAAATACTATGCGCCTTGACCTGGCATTGCGTGGGATCCTCGTTCAGGATATCGCGCTACAAATGAACGGCAATGACCAGCGCGACTCTGAGAAGGCCGCCAATACCGAGCAGATTAAATGGAGCACCATTAAAGAAAAGGTACAGCAAGGGGCAATTGATCCCGACCAGGCGGCACAGGAATTGGGTTATGATGAATGGTTTGATGCGAGCAAGATTGATGGAAGTCAACAGCTCACACCTTTATCCGAGCTCAAGAAACGGAGCCTCATACTATCTCGCTTGAACAAGAAAGATCAACGGAAACATAAAATCCGCTTTAACCAAAAGTCCCAGCAATACCAGTTTGTAAGGCCACGCCACGAAATCAAATTGGCTAAGAAAACAAAAACGACCAAAGAATTTATCGAAGAATATTTTAACGCGATCTGGCCGGCAGCGCAAAGCGGCAAAGATGAGGCTATCGATGCCGTGGTTGAATACCTTGGAAAGCGTTCTTTTGATCCGGCCAATATTGATAATTTGGCTGCTGAAACATTTGCCATAGTCAAGGAAACATTTAAAGAGACAATGAAATCGGTAGCAGTTCAAACGGCTGTTCAAAATGCCATTCTTCCGATCTACTCATTTTACAGGCTTACGGATATTTCACTTTGGCCGGATAAAAACGCACCGGTAAACATGCTGTTTGATACGATTGATAATAAGTCTCTAAAATTCCTGCAAACTAGGGACAATTTTTATCTTGGTAAATTTATCGAAAATACGGACGTGGAAGGCCCGGCGATGAAATTTATCAAAGAGCACTATCTAAAAAATGGTGAAGGTTTGTTTGGCCGCACGGATCCGAAAAACATAGAAGCTTTCCGTTCCTTACTTGGAGAGAGACTGGAAGGCTCTGCTGACCATGTAGTGCGCCGCATTTTGGATACATCGGTGCAGCAAATACGCAACTGGTCACATATCGGCCAATTGGCGGACGCAGAAATAGAATACGCCCGTCCGGTCAATTCAAGCCCGCAGGCGCCAATATGTGTTTATGTGACCAGCAATAACATATTGATTCCGGTTGGCAAAGCCAGAAACGCCATCAACAGGCTGGCGGGTATGAGCGCGGAAGAGTACAGATCGTTTTTAGAAGCGAACGGCCAAATCACGCCGGAAAAAATAAAAAGTTTTGGAATCGACGCGGCAACGGCGGAAGGGATTGGATTTCCACCCTATCATCCGCATTGCCATACATCGCTGGAGGCGGTTTTAATTTAACGCCACAGGGGCGCGTATAACGCCTAAAGTGGCTGTGTCATAAGCAGGATACCCTGAAACAACGAGAAAAAGCGGTTATAACCGTTTTTAACCAACTTTTGGAGTCATATCATGGAAGAGAAATACGGCGTACAGGTTTTTTCAAAAAATGAAGCAATGGTCAGGCTGGTTTTACCAAACAATAAAATTAAAACGGATCCGATCGATACGGCAAGTTTAGCGGATAAACCCATGCCCACTTTAAAAGATGGATTGAAACCCACAAAGGGTGAGTATCTTAACACTGTATTCCGGGCGATTTCCCGCACTTATATAAAAAACTATGCCATTGACCTCCGCGCAGAGGGTGTACTGGAAGCAGCCGTGCCCATGTTTGAAGGCCTCAAACTTTTCCGTAACCACATTATGCTGACGGAAAATATTATCGGCCATGTGCCAAAGGGCTGGTGGGACGCTTCGGATCAGTTTGATGCGCCGGGTATAAACGTAAACCCAAGGTTGGATACAGTGCTCGGTTGGCAAGAAGCGCGCCAATTGCTTTCCGATCCGCCTCTGCTCGATTCCGTTTCAATCGGGTTTAACTTTAAATATAAGCGCAGCCATGAGGAAATGAGCTGGTGGATGTTTTACGAAATGCTTGGCCGTGAAGTGGACGGGGAAATTGTCCGCTTTATCGTTACCGAAATTACCAATGTCCGGGAATTGAGTTTAGTATGGTCGGGCGCGGATGAATTGGCCAAAGGCGGTGTCATCGAGATCACCGAAGAACTGAAAGAAATGTTGAAAGCTGAAGGTGTTGATGTGGAAGATTTAACCGCAGAGGGCACAGAGAACACAGAGGAAGAACAGTTGAAGAATAAAGAGACGCAACGACTTGCGCCTCCTAAAAACAAAGAATTAAACAAACCGGAAACCAATCAAGGAGGACACACCATGTCTGATTTAGTCATAAAGAACCCCGTTTTATTAGCCATAAAATTTGGAAAGCAAGAAATTAAGGATGAAGTGCAGTTGCAAGAGCTGATCGATGGGCTCGTAAAGGAAAATGCAAAACTGGCCGCCGACGCAAAAAATGGCAAGGAATACCTTGCTGACCTGAAGCAAAAGACAATCGCCAAAGCCGCCCTGGTTTATGGCAACGGCGAGGAAGGTTACAAAACATCTGCTGAAATGCAATCGTTGATCGGCAAAGCTTCGTTGGCAGAACTGAAAGAAATGATTAAAAACTATGACGCTGTTTTAGCCAAAAGACTTCCTGGTTTACGCTCCAGTAAGGAAGAGCTGGAAGAGGGTGACAAAGTTGCCACAACTGTCAAGTCGGATGACCCGAAAGCAGAAAAGGCTCTTGAGGCGTTCAATAAAAAAGTGGCCGAGCTGGAAAAGAAAGGCCATAGTCACCGCGACGCTGTCCTCCTGGCAACGCAATAAAAAGTGGGGTTTACGGCGCCCCACTTTGGTGGATTACTAAAACCTTCCAGGTCTTATTTTGTGACCTGGAAGGTTGTTTCCCGGTTTGTCCATCGAGGTAAGGCGACGTCCTTTAATTGATAATCATTTACATGGAGGTAATAATGGCTGGAGAAAATTTAGTTTTTACAAGGAGCATGGAAGCTGGCGCAGACTTATCTGCCAAGCAGTATTATTTTGTGAAAGAAAGCTCGGGCAAGGTTGTATTATGCACTACCCTCGGAGAGAAATCCGAAGGCATTTTAAATAATCAGCCGGAATCCGGCGCAATGGCCAGAATTGGTCAATTAGGTACGGCTAAAGTTGTGGCAAGCGGCGCGATTAATGTGGATGACTGGTTAACGACCAACGCAGCCGCTAAAGCAGTACCCACTACAACTGCCGGGCATGTAGTTCGCGCCCGTGCGATAGAAGCCGCCACTACTGACGGTGATATTATTGAAGTTGAGCTCTGTCTTTTTGTTTTATAGTTCTTCGGTTTTCTCCGGGTGATGGTTCGACAGGCTCACCATATCATCATTCGGGGTAAGGCGACGACCTTATGATAATTTGTTAATCAAACAACTACATGGAGGTAGAAATGGAACAACAAGTAAGAATCCACATACCCGGAACCGTGATGTCTGTCGGTTTCACCAACGATGAATTTGTGGCCAGCCAGATTGCCCCACAGGTAAGGGTGCCCAAAAATAAATTCGACTATTACGAATTTACAAAAACACGCTTTGACATACCTTCGTTGCAAAGGGCGCCACGCGCGGATTTTAAGAGATTGGATATCGGAATCTCGTTACAAAATGGCGCATGCACACAGTATGGCGCGGAAGAGCTGATTGACGATTCTGAACGGCGTGATTACGAAAACGACATCGATCTGGAAATGGAGAAATCCGAAGACCTGACAGACCGGACGCTTTTGGATTATGAAAAACGTGTTGCCGATTTATTGCGCAGCACAACCAACCTGACCAACAACCAAACCCTCTCCGGTACATCACAGTTCAATGATTATTCCAATTCCGATCCTGTGAGCGTTTTTAAAACAGCGCGGAACACAATTCATAAAGCCGTTGCCAAGAAAGCCCGCGTTGGCTTGATGGGCTACCAGGTGTTTGAAACGTTGCGTGAACACCCGGCGTTGAAAGATCATTTTAAATACACAAGCTCGGCTTCCATCACCGCCGAGATGATGGCCCGGTTCTTTGAACTGGATAGAATCATCGTTGGCGGCGCGCTTTATAACACCGCTAAGGAAGGGCAAACACCCGTGCTTGATTATGTATGGGGGAAAGACATTATCGTTGCTTATGTTAACCCTGCCCCCGCGCGATTCCGTCCATCCCTGGCATACACTTTCTGGACGCCCGTTAAAGGCCAACGGCGCGTTATTGAAATGTACCGGGAAGAAAAGAAGACCTCCGACGTTATCCGGGCGCACGAGGAAACCACCGAGCATTTAATACATGGTAAGTGTGGTTACCTGATCAAAAACGCGATCGCGTAGGCTTCGGCTACGCTCAGACCGAATAAATAATTTGGATAACCGGCTGCATACCCTCTGCTCCCAGGCCAAGAAATGCGGCCGGAATATCCATTTACTTCGACAAGCTCAGTACGAGTTATTCGACTCCGCTTACCATGATGCGGGGGAATACAAAAATTGGAGGTCAAAATGGAAGAAAAAAAGTCATTTTATGTCTGCACTCTAAATGTGCAGCATAATAAAAAGGATTATGATCCGGGCGAGAAAGTGGAATTAACGGCCAAAGAAGCCGCCCAATTATTGGAAGCCGGGGCTGTTAAAAAAGTTGCAGCCGCAAAAAAGGCAACAAATCCCAAGCCGAATAGCAACGGCAATAAAAAACCGGGTGCTTCGACAGATTCAGGACAGGCAGACAAGAAATGAAAAACAACCAGGAAACACTTCGACAGGCTCAGTGCAATAAGCCCAAAAGATTAGTGGTTGGCCAGGCGGGTGTTAACCCTTTGGATATGGTTAAAATGATTGACCGAACTCCTGATAAATTGGTTTTAGTTGATCCCCGGAATAACCGGGGATCATTTAAAGGGGTTGTCTGCGGAGGGAAAAAATGAGTTTAACGGATGCCGCCTATATAAAGGTTGTGGCCAGCTGGATGAAACCCATTGACGACGCCGATTTTGCCGAACACATTGTCGCTGCCGAATTACGCTTGCGCGATTGGGTGGGCGACTCCAATTATGATGCGGCTGAGAGTGAGGGCAATACAACCCTGCGTGGTAAACGGTTAAAATTGGCCGAAGCATACCTGACGATTGCCAACATGATACCATCTGTAAATATTGTTTTTGCTGAAAATGGCATTACTTTAAAAACAACCTCCGGAGATGGAGAAGTAACCTATTTGTCCCCTGCACAAATTATAAAACTGGCCGGTGATTATGTACAGAAGGCGGATATGAATGCTTCAGGGTATTTGGTGTCCCTTGGTATGGTTAAAAGTGTTGGCGCGGATCCGAATGATGAGGATCGATATTTATAAGTAATGTCATGCTGAGGAACGAAGCATCCCATTATTGTTGAAGCGTCCTGAAAAAGGTTGACTGTTTTTAACGCTTTTTAATGTGTTTTTTACATTAAAAAGGGCTGTTCTTGTTCTTGTTTTTCAGCAGCGCTGCTGAAATTTTTTTTCGGGTAATACGCCTTCCATTTTCGCTGTA
>JAJRVW010000201.1 GCA_024277115.1 Calditrichota bacterium | reverse complement strand
TATTTGGATATGGAAATACTAAAAAATAAAACTGAACCGTGGGTCAAACTGGCGCGAGCGGTTTAAGTTCTGATTCCGCTACGCTTCATCAGAACTTAAACCGCTGGAAGAACAAAGTACACAACATTTAGGACTTGACTGGAGTTTCAAAATTTTGATCAAAAAATAGATTATAAAAATAAAATTAGTATTATTTTAAATAATATAATTTCTTTATTAAAAAATGCAGATGAAAACTATCTAAAAATGTCGGATCCGAAACGCGAAGAACTTATCGAGTTGGCTAAAACCTATTTTTATTTATTTGCGGATGCACCAAACTATTTGTCTAATAAAAATATGGACATAACCTTTTTCAATTTTATAACTAATTTAATGAGACCAGAAAATACAGAACAAAATTTACTTTCTTTATCAAATAGCTTTAACAGAGGGTTGAATCACAAAAAGGAAAATACATACTTTGACAAAGAAGGTCTTGTGGATATAAAAATAACCGAGAACTTTAACACAAATTTTAGCAACTTATTTAGTGTTGGATTCGGAGCACGAATTAAAATAAAAAAATATAAAAACTACCTCTCACATATAAATGTTTATGGAAACTATTCTGTATCTTCTCAGGAAAACTTTGATATAACAAATCCACAAATAAAAAAAGCCTACGTTGACACAATAAACTATAAATATAAAACAATCACGGCAAATTACACATCTCCTGCTATAAAAGACTTTACTGCACAAGCGTTTGGATTATCACTCTCTACTCCTGTTTATATTTGGAACAATATATATTTTGACTTTGGAATTTTATACAGGTTTATAACATACAAATACAAATATTCATATTCTCGCAACGATGAGTTTACCTATTCTGATGGAGATCAGGTAGACCTTGTCAATTATAAAAAAAACTTTGAGTTTACTGATAATATAAATAAAATTAACTTTGTGGTAGGATTTAATATTGATTTATTTAAGTACGTTACTGTCCGTGTAAACAGTTATGATAAAGACATCAATTATGATTTGTATTTACATTATCCTTTATAGTTTTGTTGCAGAGAAATAGATTAGGATCAATTACTAATGATTGCCAAAAGACTATTCTTTTATCAGGCGATTCATTGAATAATGTCCCAGTGCAAATCCAATGTTTACAGGCAAAAGGACAAAAAGGATCATTATATTATCCTGATCAAAAACAGGTAATAATTTTAATAACAGAACAATAATACTTGATGCGGCTAAAACCATCCAAACTATTTTTAAATAACCCCAAATTTTCTTGGACTCTTTAAAGAGTAAAACCATGCTAAAAAGGAAAACGATAAATGTTAGTGGATTGGCAAGGAAAAGGTTTTCATTGCCATAGGTTACGAAATGGTCTGTAAAAAGGGCCATAAAAAAGAGTACCGTGCCCAGCAGTCCAAAAACAAATCCCGCCATACTGTTATAAATTAAAAACAATACCCGCGCCGCCTTCTTCCCTTTTGATGCCCAAACCCCAAGGCCTGTAGCAATAAGACCCAAAAACAACCCGGCAATTACTGCCCAGGTTGGCGTATTGGTAGCCGTAAACGGTACAGGCGTGCGATGTGAGTCATAATAGGTGAACTGTTTGGCCACAAGCTTATGCAGATTGCCGGTTGAATCCCGATAAGAGAGTTCGGCTACATATTTTGCCAGTTCGTCGGGCAAAAACATCTCATCCCATTTTTGAATAGGCTTATCAATTGTGTCGTTCATTAAAAACATTAACAACCACTGCATTAGCGGCGCATGTGCCGTATAGCGCAAAGTGTGTTGGCGAAAAGTTAAACGCCCCGTTACTTTCATGGAATCTGCAAACTGGCCGTTCACGCCATCATCAATAAAATCCCTTAAACGGGTAGCGCAGTTTTCTTTATAATGGTCGTACAAATAACGCCTGTTCTCGGGCTGAACCGCGCTGGCCAACTCAGCGGCAATATTTAAACGCATATTTTCGGGGATATTTAAATTCTGAATTGAAATTGTCCTTTTGGCATTTACATAATGGTTGAGCGTGGCATTAAGCGACACATCACCCGCCCAAAAGATTAAACGTCCCATGGCGAAGTTTCCAACAAAACCATCGTCAAAGGAGTAGAAGCCAAAATTATAAACCCGGGCTATTTTATAGTGACTGTCTTTGACCACAAGGGCCGTGTGTCCCCACCAGTCTGTTAGAACATCTCCTGGACTAAATGTGACCAGGGAAATTTGCAAATCAACGGCCTTACTTCTACCATCGGCCCATGGAACAGTGGAAATGGTTCTTTGGGCATGAAGAAATCCCGAGAACGCCAGCGATACAATCAATATAAAAAAAGATTTTTTCAATTTTTGTAACCTATGTGAATTTATTGAATCGAATAAGTGCTTTAAGAAAAGTGAAGCTAATCGTTCCCATATTTTAAATCAAGGGTCTACGCCATGCACTAAATTATTTAGTTTAAAAACATGGAAGAAATTGAACAGCAATTACGTTTAGCCAGATAATTGTAAATAAATTGAATATCTAAAAAGGAGATTTTATGTTTCAGATGCAACCGATGTACCCGGAAGAACTTGTAGCACCCATGCGCGAAGAATTGACATCCGCAGGGTTTGAAGAATTACGCACCGTTGAGGATGTTGACAAAACACTTAGCCAGGGTGAAGGCACAACACTTGTTGTTATAAATTCCGTTTGTGGCTGTGCCGCCGGTAATGCCAGGCCGGGCGCAAGAATGGCGCTCAATAATGATGTGCTACCCGACAAGGTGACCACTGTTTTTGCAGGTGTGGACCGTGAAGCCACCGAAAAAGTGCGCAGCCTTCTTTTAGGATACCCGCCATCATCGCCTTCTATGGCTTTATTTAAAGATGGCCAGGTTGTTCACTTTATCCCCAGGATGGACATCGAGGGGCACATGCCGGAGAATATTGCGGCAAACTTAAAAGAAGCCTTTAATACACATTGTAAATAGTAACGAGCTGATTATTATTTGATTAAACTTAAAAACGAGATTTAAATGATATTTGAAAATTCCCCGAAATCATCAAAAGTATGGGCTTATGGTTTTGGAATTATGTTAAGCCCTGAACAAAAGGAAATTGTAAAAAATAAACTGGACGAGTTTAAATCAAACTGGCAGTATCACGGTAAACCGGTAAATGGTGATTTTGAAATCGTAGATAACCAATTTGTCCTTTTAACCACCAATGATACCATTTCCGGTTGCTCCATCGATAGCAGTGTGGCCGTATTTAAAGAGCTTAAACTTACCGATGGTTTGGATGCACTCGATCAGAACCTGATATTTTTTAGGAGCAAAAGGGGCATTGAAGCTGTTAGCCGCCCGGAGTTTCAAGTTTTGGTTTCTGCTGGAGAGATAAATGACGACACCAAGGTTTTTAATCTGATGGTTTCGTCTGTGGCGGATATCCATGATGGAAAATTTGAATTGGAGTTTAGAGAGAGCTGGCACAGCAAAGCATTTGCAATATAACAAAAAAGGCCCCTAATTTACGGGGCCTTTTTTATGAACACCTCTGCAAGCATTTCGCTATAGCTTACTCACAGAGGCTCCTATACTTTGACAATCGATAGGATCACCTCCTTCCTTCAGGGAATCAAACTACGCATAAGAAAGCCCCCTGTTCACCTTCTTATACGGCGAGAATATTTGTTTTACTTTTAAAGGCCTTCGAGATTCAAAATATTTCTGTTTTTTAATTTTTCTTTTTTCACATAAAATCAGATGGCTAATTTACTATTGCCCTTTATCGGAATTAAGGATATTTTTAACCCATTAAAATTTGAGAGGGCAAGCTATGATTAATCCAAAACAAAAAGAATTTATTCAGCTATTTGCTGTTTCAGGAAAATCCCTTGAAACCATCTCTGCCGAATTAGGCGAAGACAAAAACACTTTGCTTGAGTGGGAAACTCAATTTAAAAGTGAAATTATCCAGGCAAAAGCAGAAATGTTTGATAATATTCTGGAGCAAAACAAGCTAAGCAGTATTGAGCGTTTCAGTTATCTTTGCGGACTTTACAACCGGCTGAAAGACGAGCTCGATAAGCGTGATTTTAGCGGACTGCCCACAGACAAACTCTATTATATTTTGGACGATGTTTACGAGCTGATTAAAACTATTAAGAATGAACCGGATACATGGTTAAACAAATAATATTTTAACAATAAAATACATACCAATACATTTTTGCGATTTTAAACCAGGAGCCCGAATGCTTTATCCCGTAAAATTTAGAATACTTTTTTGTCTATTATTTTTAACCTTCTTTTTGACCAATTGCCACGCTTCGAAAAAAGATATTCACAGCTTTGCGAATATGGATGAGGTTATCATTACGCACATGGACTTAGACCTGGACATCAATTTTCCTGCCAACCAGATTAGAGGCACAGCATCGCTAACCCTTGATAATTTAACAGCTACCGACAGTTTAATCCTTGACTCCTGGGGATTGGAAATAGCTAAAGTAACATTGGATGACGATGACACGCCCGTTAAATTTTTACTGGGTAAATTTAAAAAAGACTTCGGTCAACCCTTAAAAATTGAAATAAGCCCGTCAACAAAAATTGTTCATATCCAATATAAAACATCACCAACGGCCGAGGCCTTGCAATGGTTAAAACCGGAGCAAACATCGGGTAAAAAATATCCCTTTTTATTTTCTCAAAGCCAGTCCATTTATGCTCGTACCTGGGTGCCAAGTATGGATACGCCCAGTATCCGTTTCACCTATAATTCAACGGTTAAAACAGATCCAAACTTACTGGCCTTGATGAGTGCATCCAACCCAACTGAAAAAAATGAAAACGGCATTTATCATTTTAAAATGGAACAGCCCATTCCAACCTACCTGCTGGCGCTTGCAGTTGGCGATATTGAATTTCAACCTCTTGGGGAAATTAGCGGTGTGTATGCAGAACCGGAGATAATCGAAAAAGCTGTCTACGAATTTGCCGATACACCTAAAATGATCAAAGCCGCAGAAAAACTGTATGGCCCCTATAAGTGGGGACGTTACGACATCCTGGTCCTTCCGCCAAGTTTTCCCTATGGCGGTATGGAGAACCCACGCCTCACATTTGCCACGCCAACCATCCTTGCTGGTGACCGTTCCCTGGTTTCGCTCGTTGCGCATGAGTTGGCACACTCATGGTCTGGTAACCTGGTAACAAATGCCACATGGGATGATATTTGGCTCAATGAGGGCTTTACCACGTATTTTGAGTATCGTATTATGGAAGAGCTTTATGGCAGGGATTACGCGACTATGATAGAGCAGATAGGTTATCAAAATTTAAAGGGCGCTTTAAATGAATTGGGTTACGACAGCCCCGATACAAAATTGGCCTTGGATTTAACGGGTCGCCACCCGGAAGACACGAACAGTAGTATTGTGTACGAAAAAGGTGAACTATTTTTACGCACATTAGAAGTAACTTATGGCAAGGAACAATTCGATAAATTTCTTAAAACATATTTTGATTCCTTTGCCTTTAAAACAATGACCTCGGATCATTTTGCAAAATACATCACCGAAAACCTGGTCAAAGATGGCAAACGAACGGGAAAAGCTGTTCTGATTTATGAGTGGATTTTTGGGACAGGCCTGCCTGATAATGCCTACATTCCGGATTCACCTGAATTTAGAAAAGTTGATGTTCAGCGCGAAGCTTTTTTAAAAGGCGCTTCGGCAACATCATTAAACACGGAAGGATGGACAACACATCATTGGATGCATTTTATCCGCGTTTTACCCACAAATATGAGCCTCGAACAAATGAACGAACTGGATTCCGCCTTTAAGTTCACCCGATTGGGTAATTCGGAAATTTTATTTGCCTGGTTTATAAAAGCGATTGAACATAATTATAGAGAAGCATATCCCGCACTCGAGCACTTTTTGCTTTCTGTTGGCCGTGCAAAATTTGTTGCGCCCCTTTATGCTGCCCTAGCCAAAACGAAAGATGGCAAAGAGATGGCCATTCGTATTTATAAAAAAGCACGGCATGGCTATCACCCTGTAACTTATAATTATGTGGATAAAATTTTGGAGCAATGAGCGATGGAATTGGGGCAACCAGGCTTAATATTATTTTAATTTAACGTAGTGCCAGGATACTGTCCTGGCACTACACAAACCCAGAACACCCACATTTATTCTATTTTACAGTTTTTCCCAGGAAATCCTGTCACCTGTTTTAATTTGGTTCTTTTCAGTAAATCCGGCACGAACCTCCACAACAAACTGGGCCGGAGTTCCGGAAGGGTAAACATTTTCAGACAGAGGCTTCGTGTTCTTGTGGATTTTTACAATGCGGTAAGTGGCATCAATAAAAATCATATCTAGTGGAATCGATGTATTTTTCATCCAAAAAAACCGTTGTAATTCATCGTCATAAGTAAAAAGCATACCCTCGTTTTCTGGAATATCTTCGGTAAACATCAATCCTTTTTTTTGCTGATAAGCATTCTCAGCTATCTTAACACCTATCTCTATTTTTTTGCGGTTATTGGAATCAAAAAAATAACCCGCCCCATGGCTATTTCAACTTTTTCCTCAACAGGAGTTTCGCCCTTCATATTATTTTGAAGCTCAATAGTCCTGTGCACATTTAATTTATAAAATAACCCAAGGCCAACAATCACCCCGAGGATAATAATTAAATCGATAAAAGAAAGTTTTCGGGATTGTTTTGCAGCACTTTTGGGGTCTTTAAATTTTTTCATGATAAACCTGTTACCTATTACACCTGCCAGATAAATGTACGTTTTTCCAAAAAAGTATTCAATTGTTCAATTGTTTGTTCTGATTTGCGTTCAACCGATTCAAACGTGTTAAAGGCATTATGCGGCGTAAGGATCACATTTTCCATTTTCATCATTTCCAGAATTGCCTCAACTTCCGGATCATTTGTCATTTGTCCGTTACGTAATCCTGCGGATAAGTTCTTTTCATGATCAAACACATCCAACGCCACACCGGCAAGCAAATTATTTTTTAGTGATTTTAACAAAACCGTAGACGGAGAAATCTCCCCGCGTGAAATATTTATAAAAACCAAATTATCACGGACACATTCAAAAAAGGCTGTATCAAAATATGCGTGGTTATCTTTTGTAAGGTTCATGGCGCAAACAATAATATCGGCCTTTTTTGCACCCTCTTCCGGCGTTAAATAGATTACATCATCGTGCCGTTTGGTAATATCAACACCAAAAACATTCATCCCCAGGCCATGGCCAATCTTAACCATTTCATAACCGATATTGCCCACACCGTACACAACAAGGTTTTTATTTTGCAGCTCAAAGCCTGTCAGGCCATCACGCTCAAATCTTTTAAATTGAATTTGTTGCCGCGCTAATTTCCGAAGTAAAACCAAAATCAGCATTAACGCTTGCTCTGCGACTGCCCGATTGCAATATAAAGGCAAATAGCCCATTTTAATAGACGATTGTGTCAACTCCCGATAAGCGAGCAAATGGTCATAACCTGTGCTGCGCGAGATGATCGCATCCAGTTTCCCGGACCAGCTTGGGGGATAAATACTTTGGGTACGTGTACTGATAATAGCGGCGGGAGGCTGTTCATGCCCGGCTTCCTGGATGGTTTTCCAGGTAAACCCGGCTTTGATATTTTTAGGAAGATGTTTTCTAAGAGAGGCTTCTTCCTCTTCAAAAGCCTCATAAAAGTAGATTGTATTGGTCATATCAAGTTTGCTTAAGCTTGCTCCTAAATAAATCTAAAATATTTTGCGCTGCTTTTGTCGGGGTAACCTTTCCATTAATAATTTTGTTTTCAAGGTTTTCTACTTCTGCCCCAAGAAAATCTTTTTTGAAGATGAAGCTGTTTATATGTTCTTTTATCAATTTGTGCATCCAGGATTTATCCTGCTCAATCCTTCTTTTTTCAAATAGTTGATTGGATTTTAACAGTTCCATGAATGAAACAACTTTTTCCCAAATTTCAGGGATGCCTTCCCCGGAAATAGCGGAGCATGTCAAAACCGGAATTTCCCATCCAGGTATGGAAGGCGCTAAATAATGTATGGCCAGGCCCAGTTCCCTTTTTGCCGCAATTGCCGCATTTTTATTTTTTCCATCCGCCTTATTGATGACAATAGCATCGGCCATTTCCATGATCCCTTTTTTAATCCCTTGCAGCTCATCTCCCGCCCTGGCAATTTGCAATAAAAGAAAAAAATCGACCATCGACCGTACTTCGATCTCCCCTTGGCCAACGCCCATAGTTTCTACGAGGATTATATCAAAACCGGCCGCTTCGCAAAGCAAGATGGTCTCACGGGTTTTACGCGCCACGCCACCCAGCGTACCTGATGACGGTGATGGACGGATAAAAGCATTCTCAGATCGGGAAAGTTGTTCCATGCGGGTTTTATCGCCTAAAATACTACCACCGCTTTTACTGCTGCTGGGATCGATCGCCAAAACCGCAACACGATGGCCAAGCCTAATTAAATGCAACCCAAGTTTTTCAATAAGCGTACTTTTCCCTGCGCCGGGCACACCGCTAATCCCCACACGGATGGATTTTCCTGTTTGTGGAAGAACCTGTTTAAGGAGCTCTTGGGCCTGTTCAAAATGTACCGGGGAATTGCTTTCAATTAGTGTAATGGCACGCGCCAGGGCAATACGGTCCCTATTTTTAATGCCCAAAATATAATCTTTTAATGCTGAGGTTTTCAAGATTTGTGTCAATATAGTTAACTCTCAGAATTCTCAAGATTTTCTGCATCAGCTAAATCCCGAAGCCTTCCAGAGGCCTTCTTATTTATTATTAAATCCTCTTTTGATATTACAGATATTTCTATATCCTCGGTACAAACAAGATTTCTTCTTTTATAACAATCCTCAAATAAAATTCCAGTTGCATCGTTTATAACATCAATTTGGACCGGTGACCGGCCTAGGCGGTAAACATTTCCTTTTTCCTGAAAAACCTTTTTATCTGCCTTTGGAGCACCAAACTTTGATAAAGCCTGTTGTAAGCAATCAATATTGTCCGTATCAATTCCTATTAAGAAATCAATATCTTTAGTAGCTCTGGGATTTCCATAAATTCCTACAGCCCAACCACCAAGAAGCAGATATCGAACATTATGTTCGTTTAAAAACCGTATAAAATCTTTGAAGTCTTCCGGTAGTTGCCTCTTTGCCATAAAAACATTCCCGTAAATAAGTTATTGTTTGCAAGCGTTCTTTTATAGTAGCCGAAGCCCAATACTCCTGATCTATTTTATCTAATTCTTTAGCTGTTCCAATCGTTACTTCATTTCTGTTCATCTTGTCCTTCATCGCATTCTTTCCTTTATGCATCGAGTAAAACCTGCAAATTTTTACATCAATTTTTCCAACAATTCTTTTGCCGCTTCAGGGATTACCGTCCCCGGGCCAAAGATGGCCGCCGCACCATGATCATACAGAAATTCATAATCCTGTTGCGGGATTACACCGCCAATAATTACAAGAATATCATCCCGGCCTAATTTTTTAAGCTCGTCCACAAGTTGAGGTAATAATGTTTTATGCCCGGCCGCCAAAGAGCTCATCCCGACAATATGCACATCATTTTCTGCCGCTTGCCGTGCTGTTTCCTGCGCTGTTTGGAAAAGCGGCCCGATATCGACATCAAAGCCCAGATCGGCAAAAGCCGTCGCGATTACCTTTGCACCACGATCATGGCCATCCTGTCCCATTTTGGCCACCATAATACGCGGACGGCGTCCTTCGGATTCTTCAAATTTTTCAGCCAATTTAATAACTTCGGTAATTTTTGTATCATCCCCAAAACTGGAGCTGTACACACCGGATATTGATTTTGTCACGGCCTTATGCCTCCCAAATACTTTTTCCATCGCGTCGGATATTTCTCCAAGGCTTGCCCTTTCCTGCGCCGCTTTTACCGCAAAATCTAACAGGTTGCCATCTTTACTTTCAGCACATTTTGTCAATGACCTCAAGGCTTTTTGTACTTTTTGTTCATCACGGTTTGCCTTAAGTTTTTTTAGGCGGCTAAGTTGCGCCTCGCGTACGGCATCGTTGTCCACTTCTAAAATATCCATTTTCGCTTCTTTTTCCAAACGGTATTTATTGACGCCAATAATCGCTTCTTTTCCCGAATCGATTTGTGCCTGCCTGCGCGCGGCGGCTTCCTCGATGCGCAGTTTTGGCAATCCCGTTTCGATTGCTTTAGCCATCCCGCCCAATTCTTCCACTTCTTCAATATGCTGCCAGGCTTTAGACATCAAAGCATCGGTTAAATATTCCACATAATGCGAGCCTCCCCAAGGGTCGATCACATTGCAGATATCTGTTTCTTCTTGTAAATAAAGTTGGGTATTCCGGGCAATCCGTGCCGAAAAATCCGTTGGCAAGGCGATCGCCTCATCCAGGGAATTTGTATGTAAAGATTGCGTATGCCCCATCGCGGCGGCCATTGCTTCAATACAAGTACGCGGCACATTATTATAAGGGTCTTGCTCAGTTAAACTCCAGCCACTTGTTTGTGAGTGCGTACGCAACGCCATGGATTTGGGATTTTGGGGATTAAATTGTTTAATGAGTTTCGCCCAGATTAAACGCGCCGCCCGCATTTTGGCAATTTCCATAAAATAGTTCATGCCAATCCCCCAAAAAAAAGAAAGGCGCGGTGCAAAAACATCAATATCCAAACCGGAATCCAAGCCGGCCCGCACATATTCCAGGCCATCGGCCAGAGTGTAGGCCATCTCCAGATCAGCTGTCGCCCCTGCTTCCTGCATGTGGTAGCCGGAAATACTGATGCTATTAAAGGCCGGCATATTTTGGGAGGTGTATTTAAAAATATCACCAATAATACGCATGGATGGCGCGGGCGGATAAATGTATGTATTGCGCACCATGTATTCTTTTAAAATATCATTTTGGATTGTGCCCGACAACTTTTCTATGGCAATCCCCTGCTCTTGTGCAGCAACAATATAAAAAGCCATAACCGGGATAACAGCGCCGTTCATTGTCATCGAAACGGAGATTTTATCCAGGGGGATTTCATCAAATAAAATTTTCATATCCAAGATTGAATCGATAGCCACACCGGCCTTGCCAACATCGCCCACCACACGGGGATGATCCGAATCATAACCACGGTGTGTGGCCAAATCAAAGGCAACGGAAAGCCCCTTTTGCCCGGCGGCGAGATTGCGTTTATAAAAAGCATTACTCTCCTCGGCCGTTGAAAATCCCGCATATTGGCGAATTGTCCAGGGCCGCATGATGTACATCGTGGCATAAGGCCCACGCAAAAAAGGTGGGATTCCCGCTGTAAATTTTATGTGATTTAGTTTTTGGGAATCCGTTTTTGTAAAAACTTTTTTTACAGGGATTTGCTCGTTGGTTTGCCAGATATTTTCATCCGGTTTTAAAGTTGTGCTTTTATCTTGGTCAAATACTTTAAAGGGTATTTTTGTAAAGTCCGGGTTCATTCGTCTTCCAGATTAATCGAGAATTAAAAAAATGCTACTTATTAATAAATGCTACTGTTTTCAACCAGTTCCAGCACGCGTCTTTGATTTAGCGGTTTTATTTCTTCGGTAACGGAACCGACAATATTTTCGAATTTTATTTTTTGAGCACTCTTTTCAGGTAACTTTTCATTGGGGTTCGGATAAATATTTGTACCGATTGCCTTCCGTTTATTTTCTTTATACGCATCCGACTGTCGGGCCGCATTATGCTCAACAGCTTCCTGAAACTGTCCGCTACGGATTTGCCTTAAAATCCCGCCATCCTTTTCAATTTCCTGAAATGCCTGCCATACTCTCCCTGCAAGGTCGTTTGTTGCACTGTCCAGATAGCCCGATCCTGAAGCCGGATCGATTACTTTATCCAGATTGCTTTCCTCTGCTAAAACAATGGCCGTATTCCTTGCCTGGCGCATGGAAAAATTATCCGGTGTTCCCAGGGCCAAATCAAAAGGCAAAATATCCAGTGAATCACAGCCACCAACAATTGCTGAAAATGCAGCGCTTGTTGCCCGCAGCATATTTGTCCAGAGATCCATCACACTCATAAAGCGCCAACTACTTTCAACATCAATTTTAAGACTATTTTTTACAGGATCGACAGCGTAGGCATTGCATAAATTTTGCCATAAAAGGCGTGAAGCACGGAGCTTAGCGATTTCCATAAATTGGTCATTCCCTACAGAAACTTTCACCCGGATTTTGGATAAAACCTTCTCTGCACCAAGCCCTAAATCACCTAATTTTTTGATATATTCTACAACGGTTGCCAAAAAATAACTTAATGCGTGCACTTTATGTCCACCGGCATTGTGGACTAAATTGGCCTGAATTGTAAAAATATCAAAATTTTGAAAACCCCTTTCTTGTTCCACAACTGCCGCAATTTTTTCCATTGATTGTGAGAAAGGTTGATAAAAGCCACCATATTTTAGTGCGGCAGAAATTGGGTCAAATCCAAACCCGCCAGAAATTTTATGCGGGTCAAATCCGGATTCGGAAACATATTTGTCCAACCAATCAAATAGTTTTGGCGCGGTGTTCATTGCATCAAAAAGAATTGCGACCCTGTTTAGATCAATATTTTTAAACAGAATTTCAAATGCTTGCGGTTCCGTTAAATGGACAAATCCCATACGGCTTGGAATATGAGGCGCATGATTTCCAAATTGTGAAACGAGGTCCAGGTCAATATTTAAAGCCGTTTGCCCGAGGGAAAGTGCCTCTTTGGCAACTTTGTTAAATCTGTCATTCGCAGCAAAAAGAGATTGGGCGATGTGCCATCTTCGTGAAGCATTTAACCCCAAATTTATTTCTAAATGATCAGAAGGGTCATAAATAGGTCTAACCTCAAGCCCCTCTTCTGTTTTTGAATACAACGTTTCTTTAAACGGTTTACCTTTTAAAAGTTTTTCCGCCGCTGCTTCCCATTCTTTAATTGAGGGATAGTTAAAATTTTGCTCAATATGTAATTTTTGTTTTTCCATTTTCTGTTTTTTATTAAGAGTTCGTCTATTATTTCTTTTTACTACAGAATCACTCTCTTGTAATTAAGGGATAGTTCTCCAAAATTTACAAGCAGCCCTAACCTACTTTTTGAAACTTTTAAATAGTTGAGTGTTTGAGCCAAGTGTTCGTCCTTTAGACTTTTTATCCCCTTTACTTCTAAAATTATTTTCCCGGAAACAACAAAGTCTGCAAAAAAGCTATGCGGTAAAACTACATCTTTATAGTTTACTACAAATTCTTTTTCTCTTTCAAATAGGATTCCGGCTTTGTTAAACTCATATTCCAATGCATCTTTATAAACAACTTCTAAAAAACCCTTTCCTAAATTTTTATGTACTTCCATGCACAAGCCAATAATTTTATAACTCTCGTCTGTAAATAATAAATCATTCTTTTGATTATTTTGCAAAGGTTTAATCACTCTAACCTCACTATAAATATGAATAATCTTTTTTGTAAATTAAAAAATTTTACTTTTCTTTTGCCTCAGATTCACGAATTATTAAAAAAGTTTAAGTTTTATGTATTTAATCTGTAGCCCAGTTTTAACTGTTATTTCAAAGCTCCAAAATATTTCAATTCATACAGCAGGTTCACTAATTGTAAAAAATTATAAAATAATTAGGTTCTTAATCTGTGAATTCGTGGCTGATGTTAAACCCTTTGCCTTGGTCTATTAGTAACTTTTTTTTGCCACGGATTCACAAATTATAAAAAAAGTTTAAGTTTTATGTTTTTAATCTGTA
>JAJRVW010000200.1 GCA_024277115.1 Calditrichota bacterium | reverse complement strand
TGCGGCATAAAACCAACCGTAACAAATACACAAAAAACAAAGGACCGTGGAAACTTGTTTTTTCCAAGGAATTTAACATGCGCAGTGAAGCCATGGCTTTTGAGAAAAAACTCAAGTCGTTTAAAAATCCCAAATATCTAATGCAATTTATAGATGGCTTAAGTAATGCATCCTGAAAAAGGCATATACTTTAGGCAACCTTTTCAGGACGCTTTGCCCACTTTCATTATGATTGGAACAATTAGTTCTAAGACAGCGTAGTGGGCAGGAATAAATTGATGACAAAAATAAGTTAATCATCATAAATGTTTAAATCATTTTAAGGTTACACATGTTTCTAATTTTTTTAATTAGCCTCCTCGTTTCCGCAGCCTTTTTAGACCGTTGGCTACTTACAAAAGCAAATAACAAAATCTGGGGTTCCAAAATAGTACAACTTTTGGCAAAAACACTGCCTTTTGCATTTGTGCTGTTCGCGCCATTGTGGGCCTTGGGGACCTGGCAAGATGTTGCCTGGCTACGTTTAATCGGTGCATCGGGCACTAGCCTTTCGCTGGTATTGAATATAGTGGTATTGTTATCGTTGCCATTCTCTTTTCTGGTTTCATGGATTGTTTCACGGGTGGAAAAAAACAAGTCCCCCAAAAAAGATATAATTGATCCTTCACGCCGGTTATTTCTAAAAACAGCCGCCGCCACTGTTCCTGTTTTGGCCATTACAGGTGCCGGGACCGGGTTGATTTCCTCCTTTTCTCAGATGCGCTTTCCGCAGGTTACGATGAAATACCCCAATTTGCCCAATGCGTTGGATGGCTTTAAAATTCTGCATTTAAGCGATTTGCATTTGGGTTATTATTTTGGATTGGACCATTTGGAGAAAACTTTGCTTGATGCCGAAAAATATCAACCGGATATGATCGTGGTTACCGGGGATATCGCCGATGACCTCAATATAATGACCGATGCCATGAAATTGATCGGGCAATTTAAAACGCCGTTCCCAAAGTATGCTTCTATTGGAAACCACGAGTATTTTCGTGGCATAAAAAAATCAATAAAAATGATTGAGGCCGGTCCCATCCCTCTTTTATTGAATAAGCATGATTTGTTTAAAATTGGGGATACTAAAATTCTTGTTGGCGGTGCGGACGATCCTGTTTCCCTCCGTTCCGATATTCATGGTTTTCTGGATAATTCGCTTAAAAAAACATTTTCCAATAGTCCCGAGGCAGATTTTAAACTGTTGATGAGCCACCGACCACGTGCGTTGGACCTGGCTTCAAAATTTGGTGTTGACCTGACCTTGTCCGGCCACACGCATGGCGGACAAGTGGGTTTTGCAGGACGAAGCTTTTGGGATATTTTTAATGAAAATGGCTATTTGTGGGGCTCCTATCAAAAAGAAAATGCACGCCTATACACCTCTGCCGGGATGGGCCATTGGTTCCCGTTCCGTTTAAACTGTCCTTTGGAAGCCCCGGTAATTACCTTAATAAAGACGCCCTCTGCTGTTTCTTAAACATTAAATATTATTTGGCCCTGCACTGGCAGGAAGAGAATAATTATAAAATATATTTGCGTAACCGTTTGATTACGTTTATATTCGTAACCAATTGGTGACATAATTGACTGTTAAAATGAGACGAGACGTATTTCAAGCCATAGCTGATCCGACCAGACGCGAGATCATCAATCTGGTAACAGAGACGCCTTTAACCCTGAACAAGGTTACAGAAAAGTTTAACATTAGCAGGCCAGCTATATCAAAACACATCAAAATCCTTAGCGAATGTGGATTAATCGAAATAAAACAAAAAGGCCGGGAAAGATTTTGTTTTGCCAGGGTCGAAGGGCTTGAAGAAATTGCCGATTGGATAGGGCAGTTTAGCCATCTTTGGGAAGCGCGGCTTGATTCATTTGAAAGCTATTTAGAGACCATACAAAAAAAAGGAAACGATGATGGGAAATAGTGCGATGAATAAACGTGTTCTTGTACTGACCCGCGTTTTCAAGGCGCCTCGGAAACTTGTGTGGGAGGCCTGGACCAAAGCAGGGCATATTGCTTTGTGGTGGGGGCCACGGGGAATGAAAACAAAAGTTATTGAGTTGGATTTTAAACCCGGTGGAAAATGGAAATACGTAATGACTTCGCCAAATGGGGCAGAGTTTCCGGCAAGTGGGGTTTTTACAGAAATTATTGAATTTGAAAAAATCATCTCTTCCGCTGATTTTGAGCCGGTTACCCATAATGTTATAATTACCGCTATCTTTGAGGATGTGGGCCAAAATACAAAATTGACTTTTAGTGTAGCCCATCCAACAGAAGAGTATTGTTCCAAGCAAGAAAAAATAGGCGTTATGAATGGATGGGGGGCTAATTTTGACGAACTGGAATTGTACTTACACAAGCTTGTAATAAGTAAAACTTAAAATGAGTTATAAACCAAAGGAAAATATTATGGATAGTTATATGATCGCTTATTATGGTGGTAACCAACCCGCCTCAAAGGAAGAAGGTATGGCCCAGATGGAGAAATGGAAAGCTTGGGTAAAGGGACTGGGTGAAACAATTATTAATCCAGGTACACCGTTAATGGCATCAAAACGTGTTACAGCAAGCGGCATCGAAGATGATACAGACCCAAATGCAATGAAAGGGTTTGCCGTGGTTAAAGCTGAAAGCATGGATGCGGCAGTTGAAATTGCACAATCGGATCCATTTTTAGAAAATGGTGGAACAATTCGCGTTTCTGAGATGATGGAAATGTAAAACATAAAATCATTAAGAATACTTGTTCTCAAATAATGCATCTTTTATTTGATTACCTGATACAATTTTATCAGAATCCTTTTTTTCTACAAATAGGCTATTCCTATTGAAAATTTTTATTTAGTCCTGTAAGGACGTTCTATTTGTAGTATAAAAACCCCAATTGTTTGCATAAAGCTCCAACGGAGCGGTCTATTGTAAGAATTTAGTTGAAATTATTTTTCTAATTCGCACAATGGGTAAATATAAGATAGGAGATATATGAACGCCTGGAAACCATTACCTTTCCCCTTTAAAATCCTTTCGATAGTATTGTTGTTGTGGGCGAGCATGTCTATTATGGTCATAATCACAATGCCTGATAGGGAAATCGCTTTTTTGGGGCTCTTGCTTAGCGGAATTACAGCAAAGATAATAGTTCTTATTTTGGATTTTGTATCGCCTTTACTATTTTTGTACGCGATGTGGAAAAAATTAAAATGGGGTGCAAATTTTGGAATGCTGTATAATGGTATTTTTATTTTAAATAGTTTTATTGCCCTGTTTTTATTTAAAGATATTTTTGGTAATGCAATTTATTTTCCATTAGTTGCCAGTATAATATTTTTCCTGATTATATATAAAGAAAGAGATTATTTTTCATAAAGTAACGTGAGTTCGATATAAAACTTTTGCATTGAGAAAACTATTTTAACCGCAAGTATAGGCATATAAAAACAACTCACCCCTAAGCAGTTTCTACTGATTTTTAAGTTTTTCAAGTCCCCTCTCTTACATGAGAGGGGATTTAGGGGTGAGTTCCAAAAAAAAATTATACTAAAAATAAATGTTTTCTTTGGATCGAACTCAGGTTAAAGTATGTACCCATTTTGATAGTAAAAATGGGTATGTCAAGGTAGCGTTATTATTAAAATATTTCCTGAATTTCATTGTTCGGAGTAATCTTAATACTTTGGGTTATCACACCAGGTACTGAAATGTAGGTAGTAAAAACTACTATTGCCGTTTCTCAAAATATAAATCCCTCAAAAAAATTATCCCTCATATAACAAATCGGCATTTAAAGCCGAATACCCCCTTACTTTTAAGTAGAACCAATCATAAAATTTTTAAATATGAAAAACCGTGTCGAGCTTAGCCTTTATGTTAATGGCATGAACACTAACAGTAACAGTATTTATGCGCGTTTAACAAAACATTGCGATGATGTATTTGCAGGAAATTATTCCCTGAATCTTTTTGATATAAAAAAAGACCCGGGAGCGGCTGGAAAGCACCGGATTATTGCTACGCCTACCTTGGTTCGTGATTATCCTTTTCCACAAATTAGGGTAACCGGCAACTTAACGGATATTCGTAAAGTTATGTTGGCGTTAAAATTATTATCAGGAAAATAGTGCCATGCCCATCGCTTTTATCAAGATAGGTTTTGGAGAGCTTTGAGACGAAAATAAAAAGGTTTTTAATGTTTCCGGAAAAGTTAAATATTTTATTGATAGAAGATAACCCTGCCGATTTTGCCTTCCTGAAAACGATTCTTTCCGAAGAAAAAATGATTGAAATTAACTTATTCCATAAAAGAAATATTGAGGATGGAATTGGTTTTTGCCGTGAAGAAAACAATCACATCGACGTGGTTTTGCTCGATTTTGTTATGCGCGGTAGCACCGGGATGGAAACGGTTAAAATATTTTGTAAGTCGGTAGATAAATATCCCGTTATTTTATTAACCAGCCCCGAAGATTCTGATTTTGTAATGAAGTCTGCTCCGGCAGGAATCCAGGATTTTATTATTAAAGGGGAATATGAGCGTACTTTAATTATAAAGTCGATTATGTATTCCATCGAGCGGCACAAGCTAAGCCAAAAATACGAGCACCAAAAAGACGACCTGGAGCAAATAGAAGAGAAATTAAAAACCATTATTGCCAACGATTTGGACGCCATCCTTGTTGTGGACCTAAAGGGTGTTATCAAATTTTCCAACCCAAATGCCGAAAAGATGTTTGGCCTTTCTTCTGATTTATTATACGGGCGTATTTTTGGCATCCCGGTTATTGGGGAAAATAATATGGCTGAGATAGATGTTTTGCCTGTGCGGGGGGAACCAATAATTGCCGAGTTGCAAATGACCGGCATCAGTTGGCAGGGCGCCGATGCTAACTTGTGCACCATTCGTGATATATCCGCGCAGCGTGTAACAGAAAAGGCGGTAAAGGAAAACGAAGAAAAATTTATGGCTTTGGCGCGTAGCTCTTCGGATGCCATTATCCATTTGGACGAACAACAGAATATTGTATTTGTAAACTCCGCCGCAGAAAAGATTTTTGATTTCAGTTTTAAAGACGTGTTAAAAATTGGATTGCACTATGTTTTTAAAAATAATCCTGAATTGATAAAACTAATCAGCAGCCTTGGCAAAGAGACCGTCAAAAAATCTCATATCGAAATTACCGGGTTTCGCAGCAATGAAGATTCTTTTCCAATGGAAGTATCGTTAACGTCTTTTAAGCGCCGCGGCAAAATACAAACAGTTTGCATAATCCGCGATACAACGGACCGTAAGCGTGCAGAGAGCGACCTGATCAAAACCAGGCAACAATTAGAAAAATCTTTAAAAGAGTTAAAAAGTAACCGGCAAAAATTAATCGAGGTGGAAAAATTAAATAGTGTAAAAGAATTGGCCGGCGCAATCTCCCATGAATTTTCCCAACCCCTGCAAGCGCTTTTTAATTACCTGCACCTTATCCAAAATGTTGAACCGCGTGAAGAATATTTTCAGAAAGCACGCGAAATGTTGAACCGGATTTCTGAACTGACCACCAGCCTGAAGAATATCACATCCATTCGTAAAATGGATTATTTGGAATCCAAAATTATCGATCTTTTTGCATCGAGCAGTACGGAGACAAAATTTGCAGGGCGCAATATTTTATGTGTTGACGATGAACGCGAAATTTTGGAAACGATGATCGATATTTTTAAAAATGCCGGCTACAGTTGCAAAGGGGCAAGTGATGGGCGCGAGGCGTACGAACTAATCCAAAGTGAAAAATTTGACCTTGTTTTATGTGACGTAATGATGCCCCGTATGAGTGGAGTGGAGCTGCTTAGAAAAATTAGACGGCTTAAGTATGATATACGTTTTATATTTTTAACGGGGTATGATATCCCTGAAAACTATAAAGAGATTAGTCGTGAGGCCGATTTTATTATCAATAAACCGGTTTCATTTACAGACCTTTTAAGTTATGTAGATAGCGCCCTGCAAAATTAAGCTGTGATTATCCGAAATAATGAAAAGTGTTGTTTAAATAGATATTTTTTTTTGTAACTTTTAAAATGAAATAATTACAAAATGTGTATAAAAAGGAGTGAAATAATGTCAGCCAAGTTAGATCTATCAAAGTATGGGATCACTAATGTAAAAGAAATTATATATAATCCATCGTTTGATGCCCTTTATAAGTACGAAACAGACCGAAAATTAGAAGGGTACGAAAAAGGCGTTGTAAGCGAATTAGGCGCTGTAAATGTTATGACGGGTATTTTTACCGGCCGCTCGCCAAAAGATAAATTTATTGTTGAAGATGATATTACACGGGATACTATCTGGTGGACTTCTGAAAAAGCAAAGAATGATAACAAACCGACCACGCCGGAAGTATGGGCAGACCTAAAGGCCATCGTTGCCAGGCAACTTTCTGAAAAAACCCTTTTTGTTGTAGACACATTTTGTGGCGCCAATGAAGACACACGTTTAAAAGTACGCTTTATAATGGAAGTGGCCTGGCAAGCACATTTTGTGAAAAATATGTTTATCCGCCCAACAGGGGAAGAGCTTGAGAACTATGGCGATCCTGATTTTGTTGTTATGAATGGCTCTAAAACAACCAATGAGAAGTGGAAAGAACATGGTTTAAATTCCGAGGTTTTTACTGTGTTTAACCTTACTGAAAAAATGCAGGTTATAGGCGGTAGCTGGTACGGTGGCGAAATGAAAAAAGGCATGTTTGCCATGATGAACTATTATCTGCCACTGAGGGGAATTGCTGCCATGCACTGCTCGGCAAATGTAGGTAAAGATGGTGATACGGCTATTTTCTTTGGTCTTTCCGGTACAGGGAAAACCACCCTTTCCACCGATCCGAAACGCCAGCTTATTGGTGATGACGAGCATGGCTGGGATGATGATGGCGTGTTCAACTTTGAAGGTGGTTGCTATGCCAAAACAATCAACCTGGATAAAGAAAGCGAACCTGATATTTATCATGCTATAAAACGGGATGCTTTATTGGAAAATGTAACCGTATCGGAAGACGGCAAGATAGATTTTACCGATGGTTCAATAACTCAAAATACAAGGGTTTCTTACCCGATTTATCATATTGAAAATATTGTTAAGCCTGTCTCCAAAGCAGGGCATGCCAAAAAAGTAATCTTCTTAACGGCCGATGCTTTTGGTGTGTTGCCACCGGTTTCCAAACTAACCGCCGATCAAACAAAATATCATTTTCTATCGGGCTTTACGGCAAAACTCGCCGGGACAGAGCGTGGTGTAACAGCGCCCCAGCCTACATTTTCGGCCTGTTTTGGAGCGGCCTTTTTATCATTGCACCCAACCAAATACGGGCAGGAACTTGTTAAGCGCATGGAAGCCGCCGGGGCTGATGCATATCTTGTAAACACGGGCTGGAATGGGACAGGTAAGCGGATTTCAATAAAAGATACCCGCGGGATTATTGATGCCATTTTAGATGGATCGATTGAGAAAGCCGAAACGAAAACGCTTCCACTTTTTAATCTGAAAATCCCAACGGCCTTGCCGGGCGTTGACCCTAAAATCTTAGACCCGCGCGACACCTATGCTAATGTTTCTGATTGGGATGAAAAGGCAAAAGATTTAGCTTCTCGTTTTATTGCTAATTTTGAACAGTACACAGATAACGAAGAAGGCAAAGCGCTTGTTGCTGCCGGGCCACAGTTATAATTATTTTTGTAATCATGCGGGAATCCTTTCCGCATGATTTTCTATAATGGATTCACTTTTAAACTAATAAGAAGTATTTATGAAACGTGCATTTATTGCTTTTTCAATTATTTTTTTTCTCTCCGGTTGTGCGGAGCTGCTACAAATCTTAAAACAATCAACCATGCAAAAGCCAACCGCTTCTGTTGTTGATACAAAGCTTACAGGATTATCTTTTTCGCAGGCCGATTTACTTTTTTCGGTCAAGATTGATAACCCAAATAATGTCGCCATCAATTTGGCCGGGATGGATTATGGTTTAAAAATAAACAATAATTCTTTGTTTAGCGGCACTAAAAATGATCCGTTAAATATCGGCGCCCTGGGTTCGAGCACAATCCAAATCCCGCTTAGTTTAAAATATGAAGACATCTACAAGACTGTAAAAGCCTTGACGGGAAAAGATAAATCAACCTACACTTTTGAAGGTGGTGTTAGTTTTGATTTGCCGGTTCTGGGTAAATTTCGCTTGCCATTATCAAAATCGGGTGAGCTGCCTTTATTAAAATTACCAAAAATAAATGTGAAAGATATTAGCCTTAAAAGCCTTAGCTGGAGTGGGGCGGCCATGCAATTGGATATTGCCGTGAAAGGAAACGGCGGGCTAAACTTATTTGTAGATAACCTTTCGTATGGATTGAATATTGCCGGTAAAAAATGGGTGGGCGGCACGGTTACGGATAAAATTGCCGTCAACTCTTCGGGTGAAAAGATAGTAAGTATTCCATTTAAACTGGACTTTATATCGATGGGGCGTGCTTTGTATGATATTGTGACGGGCGATGCCGAGCTTAGTTATAATTTAGACGGGGCGATGAATATTTCCTCGGACAACCCGTTATTAAAAGCGGCCAGTTTTTCTTTTGAAGATTTGAGTAAGATAAAAATTTCAAAATAGAGGTGAGTAGAAACCGGATTGTCCTGAAAAAGCCATTCGGTTCTGCAGGTTTTGTGGCGCATTATTATAGGACGCACTTACAGCGCTTCATTTTTTTCTTGCTTCTTCATTCTACAGAGAGGTTGTTCCTCCGGAACAAAAGACTATTTAGAAAAAGAATTCTGTATTGGGTTTGTGCAATAAGGGAAAACAATTTGAAGTCAATTAGTTAATAAAAGTTTGCTAGCTCGAGAACTGTATATTAGGGGTGGTTTTTCATTCGATATGTAGTTCACATTAATTTAAGAGATAAGAAAAATAATTTTCCCCGATCGAATTATCTTCTTTAAACCCAACCTTTTTTAGATACTTTATATGTGCGGGAACGTTGGATTGTATCTGTAGCTTCTCTATGCCGCGTTCCTTAAAAACAGTGCGGTCTTTTTTGTAATTATAACGCGCAATTTTAAAATCCCGGTAGCCGGGCACAACATAATCCAACTTAATTTCCAACGTGTTTTTATTGCAAATTTCGCCAATAAACAGGCCAACGGGAAACAGGTTACGCAGGGTAAAAAAGATTAAGGGGTTTTCGTTTTCTTTAAAATTAACCGCAGGGAAAAGGTTTTAATATCCTCACAATGAAAGGCGAGGAAACGGTTTAAAAAAGCGGCCTGAGGATTTTTTATCTCAAGGATTTCAAAATAATCTTTGGTGCGGTACATCTGGAAAATATAATAAATATCAACCAGGGTGATAAATCCGTTTAAGACAAAAACCGGATAAGCTCCAAGCAACAAGCCATAAGTGGCAAAAGTTGATGCACCGGCCAGGTTTATCCAACGCAGCTTACGCATCGATTTCATCATCAAACTAACGGCTATTAAAACCGAGCCGCAATAGCCAATAATTTCCAGCATACTCATTTCCAAAATAAATCTCCTGAGGCGAACAACCTAAACATTAAACAGAAAATGCATCACATCGCCATCCTGAACCAAATAATCCTTGCCCTCTGTCCTTAACACGCCGGCCACACGACATTTGGCTTCGCTTCCATGTTTTACATAATCGTCATAAGCGATCACTTCGGCGCGGATGAAACCTTTTTCAAAATCATTGTGGATTACCGCGGCGGCTTTTGGCGCTTTCCAACCTTTGTGGATGGTCCAGGCGCGCACTTCCTTTACCCCGGCAGTAAAATAACTTTGCAGGCCAAGCAGGTCAAACCCCTGTTTTATTACTTGCTCCATCCCGCTTTCGCTTACGCCAAACTCTTGTAAAAATTCTGCCTGTTCACCCTCGTCCAATCCTACAAGCTCTTGCTCTACCTGCGCAGATACTTTTACAAAAGCGCTGTTATGGCTCTGGGCATATTCCTGAACGGTCTTCACATAATCGTTGTCTTCCAACAGGCCGTCTTCGTCCACATTGGCGCAGTAGATTATTTTCTTTGCAGACACTAGTCCCGGATCCTTAAACAAAGGTTGTGCAACATCGCTATCGCGGTTTTCGTAACGCTCGGCCAGTTTCCCGGCGCTTAGGTGTTCCATTAATTTTTGGCCTTCTTCATAAATTGGCACAAGGGATTTATCGCCCTTCATTTGTTTTTTATAGCGGTCCAGTTTGCGTTCCAGCATTTGTATGTCGGCAAGGATCAACTCGGTTTCGATCGTTTCAATATCACGGATGGGGTCAATATCGCCATCCACATGGACAATATCCCCGTTATCAAAACAGCGTACTATGTGTAAAATGGCCTCTGTTTGTCGGATATTTTCCAGGAATTTATTTCCAAGCCCTTCGCCTTTGCTGGCCCCTTTTACCAATCCGGCTATGTCTACAAAATCGACCGTAGAGTGCTGCACACGTTGCGGGTTTACCAGCTCGGCCAGTTTCTCGATCCGGCTGTCCGGGACGGGTACAATGGCCTTATTTGGTTCAATGGTGCAAAAAGGGTAGTTTGCCGACTCGGCATTTTGGGTTTTTGTTAAAGCATTAAATAGCGTTGATTTACCCACATTGGGCAAACCGACAATTCCGATTTCCATAAATTTAGTTTTCTACAGATAAAATTTTTTGCAAGCGGTAAAGCTAATAAATTTTTTGGGTATTTCCCAATGTGAATTAAAAAGAGCATCTATCGTTTTTGCTGGATTTATCGGGTATTGAGGGATTAATTCATATTCCTCTTTCGTTTAACGGGCATTATTATTAAAAAGGTGCTTTTTGTTTTTTAGATTGCATTAATCAAGTATGAGGAGTTTTTATGCAACAGATCGTTGTAGCGGCATTATATAAATTTGTAAAGTTGGATAATTTTGAGAAATTGAGAAAACCGTTATTAAAAATAATGATGGAAAACGGTGTTAAAGGAACGTTACTTCTGGCAAGTGAAGGGATTAATGGGACGATTGCCGGGCAGCGGGATGGCATCGATGCTGTTTTGGCGTGGTTAAAAAAAGATGAACGGCTTGCCGACTTACAACACAAAGAATCTTATGACGATACAATGCCTTTTTACCGGTGTAAGGTAAAATTAAAAAAAGAGATTGTGACTATGGGCCAGCCGGGTATCGATCCTAAAAAAAGTGTTGGCACCTATGTAAAACCCAAAGATTGGAATGCATTAATCTCCGACACGGATGTTGTATTGATCGATACGCGTAATCAATACGAAGTGAAAATTGGGACATTTAAAAAGGCCATCAATCCCGGGACGGATACGTTTCGTAGTTTCCCGGCGTTTGTAGAAAAAAATCTTGATAAAACAAAGGTTAAAAAAGTGGCCATGTTTTGCACCGGTGGCATTCGTTGTGAAAAATCAACCGCCTATTTAAAAAGCCAGGGTTTTGATGAGGTGTACCATTTACAGGGGGGCGTTCTCAAATACCTTGAATAAGTGGATAAGTCTGAAACCATGTGGCAGGGCGAGTGTTTTGTTTTTGATAATCGCGTTACGGTCGATCATTCTTTAAATAAGGGTTCGTATGATCAGTGCCATGCCTGCCGGATGCCCATCACGGAAGAAGAAAAGCAAAGTGAAAAATATATAAAAGGGGAAAGTTGCCCGCATTGTTTTGATACCATTACCGAGAAACAGCGCCAACGTTTTAAGGAAAGGGAAAAACAGGTGCAACTGGCCCGTTTGCGCGGCGAGGACCATATCGGGGACGAAGTGCAAAACACGATTTTAAAAAGACGTAACGAGAAAAAAGAAAAGAAGAAAACCGTTCAGGAGCTTGTATAGGTTAATGGGTCATGGAGGATAATTAAAAATTTTACAAAGGTTTTAAGATGAGCCAAAGAAAAAATGACAGAGATTTTTCTGCCACGCGAAAAGCAGCCATGACCAAGTGGATTGTTTTTGGCGTGGTTATTATTGTATTTATGTTTTTATTCCGGGGACAAATTGAAAAAATCCTGGACCGGACAGAACAAATTTCCATTACAAAAGACGGGCTGGAGATTAAAACTGTAAGCACGCCGTTGGGTCAGACAGTTTTATCGAACGAAGCTGCAGGGTTTAATGATGAGTCGGAACAACCTGTTTCGCAAAGTTATGTGGATAATGAATTTGGTTTTGAGATCGATTGGCCGCAAAACGGCAACTGGACACCCGACCCGGCGACTGCGCTTACCCTTTCACAAACCTATGGAACGACTTTCCCTCTTTATCTTGCCTTTCATCAATCGATTGATGGTTTTGTCCCGAATATAAATATCATTGTCGGCAGTACCGAAGGCCAATCGATGATTGACTGGCTTGAAAACGAAAATGCGACTCTGGTTCAGGCTGGGTGGGAAATTGTTAGTTCGCAGATTGACGAACAGACACAATCCGGCGTGCGGGTCATATCCAATAAAAATATGTTTGGCGGATTGTACCAGGTGCAACGTTTTCTTTTCCGCGGCGATTTTGCCTATGTAGTTACCGCATCCAAATTGATGAATGACAGCAACACATTTCCACATCTTTATAATGATATGTTGTACATAATCAATTCATTTCATTTGATTTAAGCTACTACCCTTTGCTAAAATGACCTTCGCAGGTGCAAGTTTAAATCTCAAAGGTCGTTAATCTTTACAGCCCAAAATATAGAGATTGTTGCTTCGTTTTTTGAATCCTGGTTCTCTACGAGATAACTTTTTTTTCAGGCCATATGTATGGGGCAGAGAACGCAGAAAGCTTTTTGTATTTTAATCCACTGTGCGAGTTAGAACAGAAAATATATTGATAATACTTATCAAACTTAAAAAACAGGTCGTTCCCATGGAACTTTTACTAATATGAGTTTGCATTTTTTCTACAAACAGGTCATTCCTATCGGAATTTTTTTATTTAGTCCTGTAAGGACGTTCTGTTTGTAGTAAAAAAATCCCACTAGTATAAATAAAGCTCCATCGGAGCGTCCTATTGTAAGAATTTATTTGAATCTATTTTGTTTCTATTCGTTCTATTTTGCACAACGGGTATTTTAATAAAGCATTCGTTTTTCTTTGCGTTCTTTACCCTGCCGTATTGGACGGGTAGAACTTATATTTTGCTTTCTATCTAATTTGAAAGAACTTCCGTTACGCTCCAGCCGAAATTATTTCACCAACAACATTTTATGGACTTTTGTAAATTTCCCTGCCTCGATTCTGTAAAAATAAAGCCCGCTGCTTAAACCTGCCGAGGCCGCATCAAAATCAATTTTATAGCGCCCTGCGTTTTGTGCTTCATTTACTAAAACAGCAACTTTCTGTCCCAGTAAATTAAATACTGTCACCTTTACATCAACTCGTGTTGGCAGTTCATAGCGGATTGTAGTTGAAGGATTAAAGGGGTTCGGATAATTCTGATATATTTTAAATTGAACCGGTAAGGCCCCTTCGTTTGTGGCAAAAGCGGCTTTTAATATAACCGGTTTTATTATGCTTCCGGCCAAACTATCCGAGCGGAACGGAACGGTACTGCCCGCAGAATAAACTATCCCTGACTCATTTTCCAGCATTTTAAAGGTAACCTCATTCTCCCGCGCATCATTGTCAAAAATGGTAAGGAAAACCTGAAAGCGGTTGAGCGCCGGAATAAAAACAGGATTAGTTACGCCCCTGCATTCTCCATTTACAAAAGCGGCGACGATATCCAGCGAATCCAATGTGCTGCCATTTTTAAAATCCGGTTGGGCTACCAGGGACATGGTGTACTCATAATCGGATGCCGAAAAATTCCAACTTTCCGGCGCGCCCTCAATCGCTTGGGACACGTTTGTTTTGTTTAAGCCATTATAATTAAAATTTGTTGCAGAATTACTTTTTATAAGATAGCCTTCTCCGGGTTTTAGGTATTGTAAACTCCCAATCCATTTATCGTTTTGTGCGTTATATTCCGCAAATGCGCCCTGGCTTTTAATGCGGTCGCCATTTTGGGCATCAAGATTGGCAAGGGCTTCATCGATCCCGTTTATCCGGTTTTGGTTGTAACCGATCCAGTTCCATCCTTTGTCCAAAAAGATTGTTTCCACGCTGTTATCAACTTTCTGGCCAATAAAGCGCAATCCTGCCGGGTTGTTCAGTTTTATAAAATAAGCTTTCCCGGTTTCCATTTTTTCCAAACTGCCTTGCCAACCGCTTCCTTCGATAAACTGGGCGAATTCATTTTGGCTTTTTATTATGTCCCCGGTTTGGGCATTCACATTTTCCAGGACAGCATTCGGGCTCATATCAGCTTCTTCCACATTCAGTGAAATCCAGGTCCAGCCCGCGGCAAGATCAATATTTTGGGCGATTCCCTGTGGGTTTAAAATAACCGGGTTTGAAACAGACCCCAGTTCTGAGCCATCCTGAAAAACAAATTGCTCGCCCACTTTTCCATACTCGTTGCCTTCCGAAGCATCCCATCCACGGAATGAGATTTGTTCGCCTGAAGGGCTGTTGCTGTAAATGGTGATAAAGGCCAGGTAGCCATACAAATCCGAAACATATTGTACGTTGCTAACACCACGCACGCTGTTGCCCACAAAGGCGCTGATCATATCAAAAGTGTCGTCGGAGGGATTGCCTTCGATGTTCAATTGCGCGGTAATATTCATGCTGTAAGTAAAGGATGGGATATTTACCTGCCAAACCGGTGGCTGTGCCAGGATAGTTATTTCTATAAAAAGTGGCTCATCGCCTTTTTCGGTTTGGGCAAAAAGGGTATCGCTGTATGTACCTGGATTGAGCGCATCACTAATCTGAAACGATATTTCTTTTGTCCCGCCTGCCGGGATTGAACCGTTAAGGGCCGTTGTTTCCAACCATTCCGGCAGAGAGGTTAATGTGTAGGAAGCGCTTTGCCCACCGGCATTATTAAAGGTTTGGCCGATGGTGGGTTCATCACCTTTATAAAAGGTTAACCCGATATTTGAACTGTTCCAATAAAGCGGGTTTTGATTAATGGTAAATTGCCAGCTGACAGGGTTTCGTAAATAATTTCCGCTTAGGTCTTTAACGCTTATAACCGTTGCCGTTAACAGTTTTCCCTCCAAACTATCCGGGCTTGTTTCAAGGCTGATAATAAGTTCTTTATCGCTGCATGCTACGCTAACAGGAATGGGATTGTCATTGCTATCCACAACTTGTACGGCATTTTCTGAAATTGCATCACAATCCAGGTTTTCGGTGAATGCAATTTTGATATCATCACCCAGATTTAAGATGCCATCTGCGGGTTGGGGTTTTCCAAATACGACCAGGGCAGAGCGGTCAATTTTACCTTTTAAAATGGGTGAGTACGATAAGCCTGATCCACACCTGGCAACGGCCCGTAACTCGTATTGGCCATTGGGCAAATCACGCACATTCCAGGAATAGGTGATATATTGTTGCGGTATATCTTTTTTGGGGATTGCAAACGCAGTTTTCCACGGCCCTCCGGTTAGCCGGTATTCCAGTTTTATGGTTTCGAGGTCGGCATTGGTTTGTGTGTATTCATTTAAAATAATATTTAGCGTATCGTTGTCAGAAGCATTGACCAACCAGTTATCATCAGGGCTAAAAATATTTATATCGGAACATGGGCTTTTATAATGGACCGAAAAACTTATAGTATCACTAATTGACGGGTCACATGGGCTGTAAAGACGTATTTTAAGGTTTTCATAATCCCATGCCAATGGGCCGCGATCCACGGCAAGGGTGGCTGTAATTTGTTCTCCTGCCGGGATGGTGTAATCCAGGGCATCCTCAATCACCACGCCACCCACGCTAATTATGGCGCCGTCCAGGTTGCTGGCCTGAATAACGGACAAAGCATAGTCACGTGTTTCTCCACTTTCGCTTGTGTTGCCGATGGATAAAATAAAAGCAGCTTTCTCGCCTACCGGCACATCATTGCGTACATAGCCATCCATGGAGAGTTGAACGCCATCACGTGGTTGGGTACCGTCTTCCCATGGGCAACTGCTTGTACCGCTTATTAAATCAAAGACAGGCGTTCCGTATTTTGTATCATGTTTAATATCCACACTAAAAAAATCGCCCGGGTCATCATCTCCTAAAACATAGCCAACGGTTGTACTGGTTTGAAAGGTTGTGTCCCTTGCCTCGGTTCTTGACCAACGGAACTTGGCGGCTACACCAAACTCTGTATCGGCAAAGGTCCCGCCGTCACCAACACTTACGCTAACAGAGGCTTCCGAATCGATAAATATGGTAAAATCTATACTGATTGTAGAATCCTGAACGGTTGTTGTTGAAAACTCCCGGGTTGTTCCGGCGCTAAAAGAAATATTTTTTTCTTTTGTGGCTTGTTTTTTTAAGCGTGCATTTTTTTCCAGCACTTGTTCCCACACATCGATATAAGTGCCAATAAGCAGTGCGGAATCGGGCGATGCCAGGCTTTGCAACAGTGATAACTGGGGCAGCAGGGTGTTGCGGATATGGTTTTCCGTATAAATATAGCTTGTATTGATCTCTTCAGAACCCCAGACAAGCTGCGTATCCTGGACGACAGTGCATTTTTCTTCGTCAAAATCTATAATATCTGTCAGGGCATAAATCAAATTAAAAGATACGCCCATAATCACATCGCCATCTTCGCCGGTAACATCGCCGCCGGATGTTGAAAAGCGTTCGCTGTTTGAAATTGTGGTTGTCAGAGTTGTGCCATTGTTATTTTCACGCCCAGCCATAATCGATGCTTTAATATTTGTGGATGCCCCAATAATAATTCCCGTAAAAGGGACCGGAATGCCCGCACCAATCTTCAGATCGAGGAAAGCACCCGCGGAACCGCCAATTTCATGAGACATTTTGAAGTTTGTTGTAGTTGACGTCCCCTTTTCCAGATACGAATAACTTTGGTCGCCCGGTGGGTCACGCAAAATCATAAGTGGCAGTTCGGGGGTTTTTGTCACAAAGGTTTCTGTACGCGGACTGTGCCCGGTAACGACCATCCAATTATTGGCATCCGCAAATTCCCCATCAATATCTGCCGTTACATAAAACAGTTTTTGGAAAGGGTGCTTGTCACTCGGGTCATCAGGGTTGCCAATTATATTTGGCTTTCCGGGAACTAAAATATAATGCGCCTGGCCATTACTTAATTTTAGGGTGATTGGATTATTGGAGTCACCGCCAATATCATCAAAAATAGTAATTGTACCCGTATCGACAAGGCAGCTGTCGCCCAGGTAACTGTCAATCACTTCAATGGTCAGGAAATATTGTTCATACTGCGCCACAACCGGCACGTTAAATGGCGCTTCCGCACCGGTACAAATATCGGGTAGCCCACTGATACGGATGGTTGGCGGGTTGCGGTAAATAAAATTTGCCAGTGTATCCTGAAAGGTTAAATCAACATTAAGCGTCCTGAACTCATTTAGAAGTTGTGGGTTGTCGGGCAAGCTTACCACTTCAATTAAATATTTCTGGCTTGGCAGATCAATACTGTAATTTCCATCGGTATCGGTGTCTATACTTTGGACAAAACACCTGCCCGGGTTGCCCAACGAACTAATCCGCAAAGTGGCAACGCCCAGCGATGTGTTACACGCCGCGCCAACCCTTCCGTATAACCGGCTTGTGGTAATATCCTCAAAATCGATATTAAACAAATTATCGTTTACATCTATTTTGCTTTCTGCCGGACGAAATGAATGGGTTAGGGCGCTATCGGCAAAGAGTGGCTTTATTGTATGCGGGCCGGCATTTTCGATGGTTAATTGATACGAACCGTCTGCCATGCTAAAAACGCCTGTGGGCTGGCCATCAAGGATTATTTCTGCTCCTTCCAGATAGCAATTTGTAGTGGAATAACTTAGCCGTCCGCTAATGGTGAAACTGGTTGTATCATCAAAACTTACCGTTTTATCTTTGCTGTGGTCAACACTAAGCGAGATTTGCTCACTGCCCGGCGCAAAGCCATGGTTTTCCTTAAATGGGATAATATCAAAAGTACGTTCTTCATCATAATAAACATTTTTGAACGAGAATTTCCCGCTTGGGCTGGTATATGTTTTTCTATAGCTTTTTAACACCTGCCCGGGGTCGCTTACTAGTTGTAAATCGTTGGACCAAACAGCATTTTGCGTTTCCCAGACTATATCTAAATAATTTGTATTTCCTTCGGGATAACGCTCGGTATCATCAAAAGAGTATCCTGTAATTAAGTTCTTCTCGTTACCGATCAGGCGTTTGCCCATATACTCTTTTACTAACGTGTCGCCTAAAACACCGTTCCATAACTGAAACTCGTCCAGCCAGCCTTTAAAACCTGTGCTGCTTGCAGCCCCACCACTATTATAATCCCCACCAAAATTAGCCAGTCCGGATTCTGTAATAAAATCGCCCGCTAAAAATTTTTGGTTGAAGGCCAGTTCGCCCATATCATACACTTTTAGCTGCCCATCCGTGTTACGCCACGAAACAGCCAGGTGATGCCACGAACCGTCGTCTATATTTAGCCCGGTTTTAATGGAATCATTATTTATAAACACCGTGATATTTTGAGGATTGGCAATTTTGAAGACATCCTCGATACCGCTTACAAAATAGTCAAACAATGCGGCGTTTTGCCCCCCATCCGTTTTTAACCAGAGAGAGATAGTAAGCGCTGTGTCCGGAAAGTTGTAATAAACAGTGGAAATCCTTTGGTTCACCGTATCCATATAAACAGAACGGTTTACATCGCCCACATCAATTGAGACAAGCACATTGCCCACGCCGCTGCCCAACGGTGTTTGTACTTTGCCTTCGATGATACCATTGGGTTGTTGATAGCCGTAACTCCATGTGGGCGAGGACTCCAGCAAAGATTCATTGTCAATTGCTGTAATATCATAGCGGTGCATCTTCCCCGGAACGCCTTCATAATCAAAATAAGAACGGGCATTGCGAGAGGTGGTAACTATTGTTTCTCCATCACGGTAAATTTTAAAACCGTCTTGAATAGCTGAATTGTTTGTCCATTCGATTTTTGTGTAGCTTTTACCTTTTCCCTTAGTAATGGAAGTGATTCTGGGCATTTTTACGCCTAAAATCTGTATTTCACCTTGATTAGGGTCTGCGGCAGCGTAAATAGCGTCGGAATAATATGCCAACGAACGCCCTAAGGATTGATTCGACTGGGAAGGAACATATTCGTTGAACAATATCCAGGTATTTTCTTGTTTCTGATAAGAATAAATTTTTCCCGTACCGTCATTAAAACTGGGGTCTGCAATGACAAGCTTATCTTCCGTTAAGTCAATTGATTCTCCAAAGTTGGTGAATTGATTTCCGGCATCAAAGTTTGCTATTTCTGTCCATCCGTTTTGGTCAAACTCGATCAGACGGACACTGCGGATCGTACCGCCATCATCATTATCTTCAGATACATTAATCGCTAAAAGATTGTTCTCCAAAGCCATGGTATTGCGTAAATTAATGCCGGTAACAAAGGTCTCAACTTCAGCTAATTGGCTGGTGAGGATGCGGTGCATTTGGACCCAACTCATATTCTCTTTTTTATAAATATAAACAGCACCAGTATATTGGTTGCCTATTCCGGCATTTACCCATCTCGGTGCATTCACTACTAAAAATTGACCGTTTAGTAAAACCTGTGTTCCAAACTTTGGATTGGAAGTTTCGTTTTCAGCGTCATCAAAATGAATGACCTGTTTTTCTTGCCAAAAATCATCCTCCATCTTCTCGTAGAGATAAACCTTATTTGTATCCCCGGATGAACGGTCCGGGGAAGATGCTACGGCCCAATTGTCATGAATAGCCAAACTGCGGCCAAATTCAATAAATGATTTTGTATGGCTTTGTTTATAATTCCATTGCCCGTCTTCAAGCTTGTAAAAATTTATGGCTTGCGATCCGCCGCTCTCAGATATAATGGCCCATGTGCTGTCTAAATCGAACGCGTGGCCAAAAATCACTGTATTTGAACTCGCTATGGGTTGTTGCTCTCTCCATTGATTTCCGGATTTTTTATATGTAAATACCGAGTTGTTATCTGACGAGCCGCCTAGTGTAAACAGCCAGTCGTTATTAATTACAAAAGGGGTTCCAAAATAATCGGTTCCCGTACTTTTTTTGATAATATCCGTTACTTCCTGCCCGGTTAAATTTGAATTAAGCAGAAAAATTCCCAAGGTGATTAAAGATAGTTTTCTAAAAGTAGATTTTAAAAATGGTAACATTAATTTCATAAAACCCTCCAAAATTTTGTAATACAATTCTATTGATTTTTGTGCGTCGTTTTGACCTTCATATTTAAACGCAATAAAATCATATAAAAGTGATAAGTGTGAACTACTTTTTTTTATCATATTTGATTTTAAAGATGGATAATTAGGAAAACAGCAGAACGATATTTATTATTTCTTAACGTAATAAATTGTTTGCACCAATGGATTTTTTTATACAGGTTTTGCGTTGCTATAAAATAAAAAATTGTCAGGATGCCATCGCTTCCAAGTGATGGCATCCTATTCTGTTTCACCTTTTTGTAAAAAATGATTTATCGAAAAATCGCGGGAATTGTTTTGTAACGAGGAATTATGACAGAGAAAAATGCTTCTTCTGAAAATGTAACTCTTTTATTGGATCGGTTAAGCGATGGAAAGAATGCGGTTGTTGATGAACTTTTACCGATTGTTTACAATGACCTGCAAAAAATCGCCCGTAACCAGTTAAGGCGCGAACGATCCAACCACACTATCAACACAACGGCTTTGGTACACGAGGCCTATTTAAAACTGGTTGACCAGCGTAACCAGAATTGGAAAAACCGCAGTCATTTTTTTGCAATTTGCGCGCAGGCCATGCGCCGGATTTTAATCAATTACGCCAAAAGCCGTTTAACGGATAAAAGAGGCGCCGGGGAAATTTTGGCTACTTTTAATGAAGAAGATTTTTTACGCGAAACCAAAGCGGAAGAATTGCTGGTATTAGACGAAGCACTTTCCCGCCTCGCGCAATTAAACGAGCGCCAAAGCAAAGTGGTGGAAATGCGTTTTTTTGCCGGGCTCACCCAGGAGGAAATTGCCGAGGTATTAGGCGTTTCCAAGCCAACAATCCGTTTGGATTGGCGTTTGGCGCGGGCCTGGCTTAGCCGCGAGTTGGCAAAAAATATATAGGCCGGAAATATTTTACCCATAATAAACCCAAATACGATTATCACTTTTAATAAAGAATCTTGCGTTTAATTAATGCCTGTCCATAAAGTAGATAATTAGTAGTTTGTCATGCTGAGCCGCCGTTCTTCAGGCGTGTCGAAGCATCCTATAATAAAGCCTGAGAAAAAACATGGGGGGTCTGCCCTACAAGAAAGAAGTAAGATTGGCTTTCATGGAGCGATTCGATTTACACCAGGCTCATATTCCGGGCCGTTTTTAGCTGAAGGATTCTTTGTTAATATAGTTTTGCGTGGGTAAGATATTCTCCTCTAAACCATGGCGGGATCGGCAAGTCGGGTGACGGATCCACCTTTTCTGAGCATGAAAATGATATTACATGAATTATGGAAAGATATATTTGAGTAGAAGAGTAAGAGCAAGATTATGTAAAAAATGGGTTTGTCTTGTCCTGATTATATTTACAGAATTTAGTAAACTTGTAAATATAAAACAAAGGAGCCCCCATGTCAGCACAAGCGATAAGCTATCGGTATAGCGAAGCCTTCAAGCAGAAAGTAATAGGTGAAATAGAAAGCGG
>JAJRVW010000199.1 GCA_024277115.1 Calditrichota bacterium | reverse complement strand
CCGCTTTCTATTTCACCTATTACTTTCTGCTTGAAGGCTTCGCTATACCGATAGCTTATCGCTTGTGCTGACATGGGGGCTCCTTTGTTTTATATTTACAAGTTTACTAAATTCTGTAAATATAATCAGGACAAGACAAACTCCACTTTCAGATACGGTTACCTTTTCAGTTCATTTTGCCAGCCCGCTGAGCAATGCTGTTTTAAGCTATCCATTGGATAACTGGGAAATCAACCCTAATGAACCAGACTCCTTGGCCATTGTAATCAATGAGTATAATCTCAACAATGAGTACCTGAAAAGTATTAAATTACAATACCGCAAACCAAATAGTAGTTGGGTGACTGTTTTTAATGTGAACAAAGATCAACTGCCAAATCAGAATCTACGCCGCTTCTGGAGTTATAGGAATCTGGAGGACGGTGAGTATGAATTACGGGTAGTCAGTGACGGTGGATCGAATGGCGTAAGATACAGTCCGGTATCCAAAGGCCGCATTAAACGTAACGCAATGATGGTGCTTGGTAACCCTGAGCCTGTAGATAAGGTTTTAAATATTGGTGAACTTATCTCAGTGAGTTTTGCATCTGGAATCGATCTGGATAAATTAAATGCTCAACGCAATATTTCTTTGATGGATACTGCAGATAGTACACAGGTAGATTTCACGGCAATAGTCCTTGGCAATAAACTGATTATTCAGCCGGATTCAACTTTTGCCAATTTGGGAGAACGAACACTGATTGCTACAGTTTCTAATATTGAGGGTATAGATGGTAAGCGACTAAATAAATCAATTAATTGGAGATTCCGGGTAAGTCAAAAAACCGCCTATTGGAAATCTTTTGAAGCTGAGATAAAAGTATATCAGGGTATTGAAGCATTCAAAACAGCTGTTCTCTATAATGCCGGATCTAAGGCCGCGGATTATAAAATAGATTATCGGCCGGACTGGCTACCTCTTTCTACTGATCAAGTCAGTGGTACTCTTGCCCCTGGCACAGAAAAGCATTTTGTTTTTAAACCCACTGTTGAAAATTCAGTAGGTATACTCCATGATTCACTTTCGATTGTATTGGCGGGCAAAAAGGAGGTCCGTTCTTTAGTATTGAATGTATTAGAAACACCACCACAATGGAGCATAGATGGAGTATCTGGGGGTATTTATACAGCCCAGGTTTACACGCAGTTGGTACTCAATGAAAAACTTTCGGATGATACATTCGATATAACAGGTGTATTTATTGACGGGAAACTTAGTGGTATGGGTAATATCCGCTTTGATGATGTTACAGGTAAGTATGTTGCTGCTTTTTCTATATACAACCAGGAAACTTCTTCAGGAGCTCTTGATTTTCGTCTTTGGGATGCTTCCGAGGGAAAGGAATACCGTTTCTACAATAATGAGTTTATCTTTCAGTCGGGTTTATCAGTTGGTAGCCGTCTGAATCCATTGATTATTCAGCCAAATGAAATATTCCAGTCGATTCCTCTTAGTAAAGGTGTAAACTGGGTTTCATTTAATGTAAGCAGCTCCAATATATCGCTGCAAAATGTTTTAAAAGATTATCCTGCACAAGCAGGAGATATAATAAAAGGACAGTTTGTATTCAGTCAATATTCAGAAGAAAATGGCTGGATTGGGACACTTGATTTCCTAAACGTCGAAGCTGGATACCGTTTGAAATCTCAAACTCAGAGTGAGTTGGTTACGACAGGTAGTCCGGCAAGTTTATGGGCATCGCCGGTATCTTTAAAAGCCGGCTGGAATTGGATAGGCTATCTGCCGGAAAAATCATTGGCGTTAAAAGACGCACTTTACTTTATGCAGACAGTACCAGGTGATATTATAAAAAGTCAGGATCAATCAGCAATCTATAATAACAACGGAGAGTGGCTTGGAACGCTTCGTGAAATGCAGCCAGGGCAAAGTTATTCATTATTTACACAAGCCAGTACGCAACTGATTTATCCTGATTTGAATAAGCAGACCAATGGTGGAAATACTGTGTTTGCACATGCTTTTGAATCTAACATGACAGTTACGGCTGTTTTTAGCTTTGATGAAGCAGATTATGGTGATAGCTCTCATGTAGTCTACGCTTTTGTTGATGGTCAGCTTCGCGGAATTGGTCATCCACAATATGTTCCGCATCTTGATCGTTTTATTACTTTTCTAATGATATACGGTGATCCGGAAGGAAATGGAGAGTCTATCCAATTACAGGTATATAGTTCTGAAGATAATATAACACGGGATATATCTGAAAATCTTATTTTTAATACAGGATCTCACTCAGGCAATCTGCATGAACCACTGGTTCTTAATGCGCTACAAACGGAAAGCGAACGCATCCCAACAGAGTTTTATCTACAACAGAATTATCCCAACCCATTTAATCCAATTACAACTATTGAATACGGGTTGCCAATTGATACAAAGGTCAGTTTTACGATTTATGATGTACTTGGGCAAAAGGTCTCTGTATTGGCTAAAGGCAAGCAAGCAGCAGGTAGGTATAAAGTACAATTTGATGCTACACAGCTGGGCCTGGCCAGTGGTGTCTATTTCTACCAGATTCGTAGCAAAACGTTTGTTAAATCATATAAAATGCTCTTGTTGAAGTAGACAGAACCAATATATATAACCGATCAGGAGATGATTATGAAAAAGAAATATCTAAAAAGTATGTTAGTTTTATTTTTTACTTCTACGGGTTTGTTTGCCCAAACAAATATCAAATGGCAACAAATCTTTGATACTACAGTAATACCCGATGGTTGGAGGGTGATTGATGCCGATGGCAGCGGTTCCGGCTTAGAGTTAGTAGATACAGCTAATACGCCGGAAAACACAAAAATTTCAGCGCATGTGGGACAGTCTTTTTTTTGGACCAGTAATGTTCAAAACGCCAACCGTGCGGGGGTAATTGATGAATGGTTAATTAGCCCACGTATATCAGTTATTTATGCTGGTGACAGTCTATACTTCTGGGCTGGTGCCAATGACCTGGGATTTGACGACTCCATTCGTGTAAAAATATCCACCACTTCAAATGCAATTAAAGATTTCACCCAAGAGCTGGCAAACTTTAAAGTCGATCGATTTGCGGGCAATTGGCAGCACTATGTTTTTGACCTCTCTCTATTTGATAGTATGGATATCTATTTTGCCATTAACTATTATATCAAAGATGGTGGACCAGGTGGTCAGCACTCGGATTTTGTTTGGATCGATCACACTGGAATTACTGGAGACCCAGGCTCATTCAACAATGCACCATCAGTTATTTATTTACAAGAACCAGCAGATGAGAGTAGTGTGGAATTAACATCAACTTCAATTGATTTTCGTTGGTCCGCTTCTCACGACATTGATGGAGATAGCCTGGAATATACATTGTATATTCTAAATACACTTCCACAAAAGCAATTCATAATCAAAGCAGACACAAGCTTTAGCTATGAATGGCTAAATCTGCTTGACACAAATCAAAAATATCAATGGACTGTTGAAGTAAGAGATGGTGTATCGAGAACAGCCTCTTTAGATACTTTCTCATTTTCTTTGGGAATATCAACAGCCATTACCGGAGAGTTAGGAAAATTTCCGAAAGATATCGTGCTAACTCAAAACTATCCAAACCCTTTTAATCCAACAACATTTATTAATTATGAATTACCAAATGCTAATTATGTGGATCTAAGTATATACAACATTATTGGGCAAAAAATTGTTACTTTGGTTTCTGAAGAGCAGTCGCTTGGGAAGTATAAGGTAAAGTGGGATGCCACTAAGTTTTCTTCTGGAATATATTACTATCAATTGAGAATCGCCAACAAGATAATATCCAAAAAAATGGTGCTGATGAAATAGTGCCAAATGTCCTCTCAGAAAAATATAAATTATGTTTGTTAACCTGAGGAGTAGATAAAATGGTACAGAGTCATGAATTAACAAGGCGATAAAACAAAGGCAACGATAGTGCATTTTTATATGAGCTTCAATATTTCTATGAGTTGTCATCCAAGGTATGTGAACAGATATTATATTCGGTAAAAGAATATTTATTTCAAGATGGTGAATTAAAAGAAGACCAGCTAGAGGTAACGCTTATAGAATGGGAAGAGCGCAGCGGTAAGCCCATAGAATTGCTGGAAAACGTCGGGTACGGTTAACCCTCGATGCAGCCTCCGTACCATAAAAAGAGATATTAAAGAAAATATAGGTGCGTGGGGTGCAGGTAATAACGCCTGGCGTGTTACAAAATATAGGTCGTGCCAAACATTATGTACAGATAATAAGTATGTACTTAGAAGGCCATACTTATAGTGAGATAAGAAGGAAAACACATCATAGCACTGGCGTAATAAAGCGTTAGTCACTTACAGCTCAGAACCAAGAATCCGTCTCTTCGTCTTTTGAATCCCGGTTCTATACGGGATAACTTTTTTTCAGGCCTTTTACTGCCTATGCTGCCTGCCGGGTAATCCTGTATCTCATTTAAATCTGAATCCAACCGACGGTAAAGCCGTTCTAATTTGGTGCCGCCAAGACTGGCATCTACCTGGCCTTCGAACAAGCTGTAATGAAACGGGCCATAAAACCGTTTTTGCGCATCAAGGTGAAGGCCAAAGCGATTTTCACACCATAGGATGTTAAGTGGTAGCGGTTTGTCCTAAGCAGTTTTTCCACGATGCCATGCGCCCTTAATTTCCGGATATCATAGATCACCTGGTTACGGCTATAGCCTTCTTATCCTACACTAAAATCAGTTATAATTTTATGCCGTATATCCACATAGTTTTCCACTCGCTGATTCCGCGGTGGTCATGTAAAAGGGTTTCCAAAAGCCGGTGCGTTCGCTCATGATAAACCTGTAAACCCGCTATTTTGGTCTGACCAACCAGCACCGGCGAGGCGTGTTTTTGGAAATAGTCCGCATCCGCATGGCATTTCATCATCTCCGCTTCGGTTTCACAATAGGGTCCAAGTGCGAGTAGCTTTCTCCTGAAAAGCGGACAGGTGCCCCAGCGCTTCTTCAGTTTTAAATCGGGCAAATTATTACAGGTCAGTTCATATCTTAAAAAGTTAGAGAATTTACGGTACTTTCTTACGAATTCTTCTTTGCGCACCCCATTCCGGGCTAAGGCTTCTATTTCCCTGTTATACTGTTTTGTTACCGAGAGCAATAATTTTGGGCTGACATAAAGATGCCCCAAAATAAATTTGAAATAGTAGGTTAGGTTGTTACATGTATGAAAAGAAGTGATGTAGCCATTGATGACAATGCGGTCGAGGCAATCGTAACTAAATTTGAGTTTGTTTAAGAATAATCTGTATCCCGCCACAGGTGGAGGTGGGACCAAGGTGGTTTTCCTCTTTGTTTGCTGCAAACTTAACTTAAGGAAATAAGTCTTGGATTTAAATAACTTGAAAGAACTTTCGTTATGCTTTTTATTATTCAACCAATTAAGGAGGACCTAATGCAAAAAACAAAGACAACAGGAATCATCTTGACAGTTCTGGGCGGTGGAATTGGTGTTTGGGTTGTTACTCGGATCACCAGCTTTGCAGGTATCTACATACATGGCAGCCACCTTTTGCCGAATATGAAATTACTACTTTGATTGGTACTGCTATTGCTCTTATCATGATTATAGTCGGACTTATAAACCTTGTGAAGAAAGAACAAGGGTAGATTTTACTCTTTTAAGAAATATTTTTCATTTGTGTTAAACTTATTCAATAGATAAAAAAATAATTTAAACAAGGAGTTTTTATGCAGTTTAAAAAATGCACATTGATTATTCTAACCACGGGTTTCCTGTTTTTTTGTTCACAAAAAAACAATGATCTTTCGACACAAGAGCCTGACGAGATAACTACTAAAACTTCCACAATAAAAGAGTTTCAGTATGCAAATCTTTTTTTAATTACAGATGATGTTGTATTGGCATTGTTTAGGGGAAGTAAAACTTGGGATCCACCTGATGGGCTCATAGCGGAATATACTTATCATGGATATGGAAAAAGAAAATACATAACAGAAATTATGAAAAACTTTAAAACTGAAGGGTATGATAGTATTTCATTTAGGCTGTCTGATTATTCAAGGTTGGTTTTTAACAAACAATTTACAGCTAATGGTGAATATCCACGTCGAATACTTCAACCCCAAATGATTGGATTTACTGACCTTTATAGTATGAAAATTACAGATGGTAATTTTATTAAAGGTATAAATTTGGAGGGCTATGATTTTAAGTATATTGATATTAAAAAAATGAAGCGGTTTTATCTAATGGAACTTCGTATCCTGTTGAATTTGATTTAATTCATGGAATAGAAGAAATATCAAGTATTGAAATCACTATATATTATAACAAAAAAGTCGTTGCATTCGGAAAAACAGAGTATAAGGTAGATAAATCCGAAGAGAAGAGCTTCACTATATTTGATCCTAAGAAACTTCTGTATATATGCAGTAATGATTCTATATGCGATGAGCTTATTTCATCAATGGGTAAAAAGATAAAATTTAATCCAAAAAACCATTAATTGCAACCTTGCAGTAGATCATATATTATGAAGGTAACTTATTGCCATCTGAATCAACTATTAAGAATTTTCTATACAGTATCAATTATTTGCGCTTTATTTATAGTGACTCATTTCCTGTTTTAGTCGAGAATCGTTTTGAAATCCCATTGCAAGCAGGAGAAATATTAGTTGGATTTGATGATTCAACAGCCGTTTTAGTAAATAATCATCAATATAGTGGATGGAGTTTGTTGGATAGCGCATTACTCCCAGATTCAATCCTGGAATATCCTGATAGACTTGGAATTGCACGCTTTGGCTTTGATGAGCAATATAATCCACTTAGATTATCAACACACTATAAGAATCTGCCTGGTGTTGAATTTAGTGAGCCTAATTATTCTTTTTATTTTAATGGTTCACATCCAATATTCCCGGGATTAAAAGATGGCGAATTGTCATATGTATTTGTGGAAAACTGCGCTTATTTACCAAATATATATTATTATTTTAAATACATTGATGGGGAACCAATTTTTGTTGGGATCAATAATATCTTTTCTCAGGAAGATCATGATGGGTGGAAAGAAGCAAAGAATAATACAGATCAATTTTATGAATGGCTTGGGCTTGGTCCATAAATTTGGGCATAACATCTTTTAAAAGGATAATGTCAAGAGGAAAAAGGATACCCGTTCAAAAAATCCGTATGTTTTTTGTTTTTATTAATTACTTACGTTTCAACATATTATTATTAAACAAAAAAAATAGAATATCGAAAGCCTTTTATATCGACTTGAACACAATAGGTATCCAAACACCTTTTAGGGCTTGTCTTTGCAGCCGTTTACTGCAAAGCTACCGCCAAACGGACGGTTATCCCAGATATTTACAAGGCACAACGCCTGGCTTCCCAATCAAAAGTGATGTCCTGAAACCATCAGAACAGTTATGCACCAGGGCTTGCTCCCGATGAATCGGGATGGCCATTGCATCGATTTTTGTTTACTTAATTTTTTTCCCTTAAAGCGGTTATCAAAATCTTTTTTGTGCATCAGTACCTGAAAAACAATCTTCGCCAGCTCAAGGGCCACCAGGTTTTTAGCAATATTGACGTGTTTTTTGCGTGCCTTGGCATTGTAAAATTGTTTAATTTCTTTATAATATTGTATTGCCCGTATGGACGCCTCTTTAAAAGCCATCTTTAAATAACGGTTGCCATCTTTGTTGCCCGATTTATGTCTTTGTTTGCGGTTAGAGTTGCCCGCACCGGGAACCAATCGGCAATAGTTAAATTATATTTCCCAAGTAGACGATGGATGCTGTTGAGACAGCTAACCTTCTTAGCGACAAGGCGTAGGCGCGCGCGCATCAAATCTGCGCAGGCCACGTTTAGCTGTAGCGATCTGATGCGCTTCGGGGATCATATTTATACGTAATAAAGAAGCAAGTGTGGCCGAATCCACCTTATCTGTTTTCACCTTGGCATAGCTTATCGCCTTAAGGTATTTGGCATGCGCAAGGATTATTTCAATACCATTTTCCCTGAGCAGATCGCTAAGCCAATACCAATTTGCCGTTGCTTCAACAACCGCTTTATGTCCCTTGCCGATGTCAGAAAAATAACGTATTATTGAAGTGTTGTGGTTGGGAACTTTAGATTGGTTGATCATATCACCATCTTGGTTAAGGGTTGAAATGACGCACATATCTTTGTGTAAATCTATACCTGAATAAAACATGATGGACCTCCTTAGTTAATGTTGATCTAAGTTATCAAGTGGGAAGGCTTTTGCCAAGCCCTGGAACGGGAGGTCCTTTTAGGAAAGGTCAATGTATTGTAGCCGAATTCGCCACTCGGAGCATGATTTCAGTTTGGAAGTTTTTCCAGTGGCAAATCAGCTAAATACATGACGTTAATTTCTTATGCATCAAAAAATAGGGAATGTCTCTAACTTTTTTTTAATGATTTACATAGTAGGGACACAGTTGTTTTTTCGGGGTTTCTTTTTCATTTAGGAAAAAGAAAATATTTCAGTTAGCAAGAGATTTATTAAAAAACTAAATGCTGGTTTTAAATAATATTGAACTATATTTCGCTACTATTTTAGGGAACAATTTCATTTTTAAACGAATAAATTTCTCATGCTAAATAGCGTATCCAATAACTTTCTCTGTTTGATTATAATTTTTGTTTCTTCTATTCCTGCCCTGTTTGCACAAAATCTAAACAAAACCAACTATCCGCTTTACAACTTTGAGAATATATCACTTGAGAGTGGACTTTCACAAACCTCAGTATTTGATATAATCCAGGACAAACAAGGTTTTCTTTGGTTTGCTACTCAAGATGGACTTAATAGATTTGATGGTTACAATTTTACAGTTTTCCGACATGAACCACTTGATACAAACACTATAAGTGATAATTTTGTAAATAGAATTTACGAGGATTCTAATGGGTTTATATGGGTTGCGACAAATAATGGTCTGAATAGATTTGATCCACGCAAACAATCTTTCAAGCGATATACTAAAACAAATACCGGTGAGTTGTTACTACAACCGGGAAATGACATACATGATATTATTGAAGATAATTCCGGGACATTATGGTTTGGAACGCATAACACGGGAGTTCTCCAATTATTATCTAAAAATATAAATTCCAAAAAGTTTAACACATTTAAGTTGTCTTGTCCTGATTATATTTACAGAATTTAGTAAACTTGTAAATATAAAACAAAGGAGCCCCCATGTCAGCACAAGCGATAAGCTATCGGTATAGCGAAGCCTTCAAGCAGAAAGTAATAGGTGAAATAGAAAGCGGT
>JAJRVW010000198.1 GCA_024277115.1 Calditrichota bacterium | reverse complement strand
TTTGGATATGGAAATACTAAAAAATAAAACTGAACCGTGGGTCAAACTGGCGCGAGCGGTTTAAGTTCTGATTCCGCTACGCTTCATCAGAACTTAAACCGCTGGAAGAACAAAGTACACAACATTTAGGACTTGACTTAAGGTGTCAGATATTTTATAATAAACTTTTTGAGAATTTAAACCTAAAATACTAAAAATCAGTCATTTAGTCTTTGGCATTGTTTTTGAGTCAAAAAATAAATAGAAATTATTTATAGGGAAATCAAATAATGATCCAATCTATAAAATCCTTTTTATCTGGTTTATTAATGGTGGCTTTTTTTACTCAAAGTTGTTCGCGTGAAGAAAATCCCCTCTCAAGCTATTTAAAATATTTTGATCCCAACTATCCAACAGTTTTATCGCCAATTGATTCTACTGAGTTGCAAGCCTTGCAACAGGAGTTTGACGAGTTGAATAATTATTCCATTCGTACAAAACTAAATGTTTTTGGATTGCCAGAAAGTAGGAATTACGCTATCACCCATCCAAACCCCGCGATAAAATTAACAGAGGACGAAGCTTTTCAAATTGCGAAAACATGTATCTCAAAAAATGGCAAGTTTATAAATATTGCAGATATGGATGAAATTACGCAAAATAAAGCCTGGTATATTAGTCAGAATAGTGATAGCACAGCGTGGGAATTTCGATTTGGCCCACAAAAATTTGGTGAATATGAAGTGGCATACTCCCGGGTAACGGTTAATTTATATGCGGATGGCGTCTTTTACTTAACAAGCACATGGTATCTGGATATATATATCCCAACTGCCATAAATTTTAATAAAGATGCGGCTAAAAAGGTAGTTATTGGAGAGAAAATAGTATGGTATGCTTTTGGTGGAAGTCCCATTGAATTTATCGTTTCTAAAAACTCAATTACGGGACCTGTCATCAAAAGCATTTATCCATTAAAAGTTGAAGATTCGATTCAAATGCGGGCAACATGGAAAATTCCCATATTGCTTAGTTCCTTTATTGGTTGGCACATTTATGTTGACGTTATGAGTGGTGAAGTAATCAAAATAGTTCAGGAGTTTCGTACATAAAATTGTCAGCTTTAAAAATAGAATGTTAACATTTAGCACACCCTATATTCTTGGTGGTCTTTAATTATAAAATATTTTTGCCCGGTTAATTATAAAATCTTCTTTAAACTATCTTAATAAAACAATCAGAAATAACTTCCAAAGCCCATAATGATTTCGTATATTAGAGACGAAAAAGTCTTATTAATATATTAATCGTCTTGGAGTCCAAATGATAGTCCCCAAAAAAATTGAACGTGTTGTTATATTTGGCGGTGGCGGCCTTGTTGGCTACCAAATCTGCCGTTTAATTGCGCGGGAAGTAAAACCTGAAAAAATGGTTGTGTGTACTTTGTTGGAAAAAGAGGCGCTGGAAACGATCGCCTTATTAAGTGATGAGTTTAAAGCCGAAGGCACTGAATTTATTGCGGAATATGGAAATATTTTTGTTCGTGAAGAATACGCCAAACTGGCCAAAGGAGAAATCCAGGCAGATCAAGAAATATTAAGCACAATTTATAATGATGTTTTTGGTGATCTAAATGACGATCCGGATAATATTTCTAACAAAGGCCTAATGCCAAAAATTATTATGAAGTACCGGCCTGATGTTGTTGTGGATTGTGTCAACACGGCTACGGCAATTAGCTACCAGGATGTGAAAAGCAGCTCCAATGTTGTTAAAGAATTTCGCGATGCCATCGGCGATGTAATAAATCCTGGTATAAAAACCACCATCGAAAATGCTAAATCCGGCGATAAGGAAAGTATTGAAAAACTCTGTGCGTTTGCCACAAATTTTATTGAGCAAAGTACAGACGCTATTGAGAGTTTTCCCCATCTTACCAATTTGAAAATGGTGGACTTGTTGCTTATCTCCCAGGCTATCCCGCAGTTGGTAAGGCACGTAACCCTGCTTTACAATAGCCTTAACAAAGCTAAAACCCATATCTATATAAAGGTGGGCACAACCGGTACCGGCGGGATGGGTGTCAATATTCCTTTTACGCATGGCGAGGATAAACCCAGTTTTAAACTGATGGCCAAAACCAGTGTAGGTTTTGCACATACAGGATTGTTGTTCTTGTTGGCGCGATCGCCAGGTCCGATTATCAAGGAAATTAAACCGGGTGCGATGATCGGCTATCGGCGGGTTGTTTATAAAGAGATTAAGAAATTTGGTGAGCCTGTGGTTTTATCAGAAAGCCGGAAAGAAATTTTGGGCGATTCGCTTAAAATACGCCAGGATAAATCAACTTATAGGTTGAAAGGCAACCTATCATTAGTAGGCATTGATACGGGCGAGAACGGATTTTTTTCACGTGGTGAATATGAAACCATCACCTATATGGATTCCATGGAATTTGTTACGCCGGAGGAAATTGCCCGAAATGTGCTGCACGAAATCGCCGGCTCCAATACAGGCAAAGACATCATTGCCGCGATTGACGGGGCGATTATGGACCCAAGTTATCGGGCGGGGTTAATCCGCCAGGCAGCTGTGGATGAAATGCGTGAAGAAGAGCGGGTACACGGCATCCCCAGTATTGCCATTGGAGAGCTTGGCCCGCCGCAGCTTTCTAAATTACTTTACGAAACCCACTTATTACGACAGGTTTTTCCCAAGTTGGAAGATTGGGCATCGCCCGAAGTTTCTGTCGAGCAGATGTCGGAATTGGTCTTAAAATATGTTGAAAAATCAGAAATACGCGAGATTATAACCTCCCTCGGTTTGGCGATTTTATTGCCGGATGGAAAAACTATTTTTCGGGGACCGACTATGTATATCCCGGAATCTAAAGTGCATGTGGATGTACCTATAAATGACGGGGACATCGACTCCTGGGCAAACCACGGCTGGATCGATTTGCGCATTTCTAATTTTAAATTGTGGAAGGAACGCGCACAAAAAATGTTAAACTCACGGGATCATAAATTTACTGAAGGTTCTGCATCCGTCGGGCCGGATATTTATAGTTCGCGCATGATAAAAACAGGCGAAGTTGTTGGCTGGATTTTAAGTACAGAATTTGATGGATCAAGACGAAAATAGAAGAGGATAAAGTGAAGAAAAGTAAATTGTTAATGGGCGATGAGGCGCTGGCGTTTGCCGCGTGCGATGCCGGGTTGAAAGCTTTTTACGGCTACCCGGGCACACCGTCTACCGAAATTTTTGAATCAGGCGAAAAATATATCGAACAATTAAATGATGGCCGTGTCGCGGAATGGGCGGCCAATGAAAAGGTGGCCTACGAGTTTGCCTTGGGTACAAGTTATGCCGGTTATCGTACGGTGGTAACCATGAAACATGTAGGCTTAAATGTGGCGTTGGATGCCTTTGTCAACTCGGCGATTACGGGCGTACAGGGTGGCCTGGTTGTGGCTGTGGCCGATGACCCCAGCATGCACAGTAGTCAAAATGAACAGGATACACGCATCCTGGCCGATTTTGCGCACATACCTTTATTGGAGCCATCCACGCCACAAGAAGTATATGATTTTACCCTCCAGGCTTTCGATCTTTCCGAGAAATTAAAATTACCTGTTGTCATCCGGCTGGTTACACGCCTGGCACATTCTCGTGGTGAGGTTTACACGCAGGAAAAAAGTTTATCGCCCACATCAATTGGGATTCCCGGCGAGGAGGAAAAAAATAACTGGGTGCTTATTCCCTCCATCGCGCGTGGCAGGTATCGTGAATTGCGTGAAAAATTACCCGCAATAATTGAAACTGCATCACATTATAATACAAAAATTATTGATGGAAAATCTAAAACCGGTGTGTTGATGGCGGGCATGGGCCGGGCCTATTTTGAGCAATATGTGAGTGATAATAAAATCGATCCCAAAAAATATAATCTGCTTAGTATTGGTGCTTACCCGGTTGATATTAAGCTGTTAAAAAAGTTTGTTGCCTCCTGTGATGTGATCTATGTGTTTGAAGAGGATTACCCTTATCTTGAAGACATGATCATTCCATATTGTGATGGAAAATGTACGGTGCATGGCCGGCGTGACGGCACCCTCAATATTGATGGCGAGTTAAACGTGGCCGCAGTGCGTGCGGTTCTTGAAAACAAAAAAATTGAAGGCAAAGTGGATGACGACCTTTTTGCCAAGATTTCTGATCTTATCGGAATCCGACCGCCTAAACTATGCGAGGGCTGCGGCCATAGCGATGCCTATGAGGCCATTACAACGGCTTTAAAAAATATCGGCGTGGAGGATGCGCGTATATTTGGCGATATTGGTTGTTACACTTTGGGCGTACAACCACCGCATAATGCCATCAATACCTGCGTGGAAATGGGCGCGTCACTTCCCATGGCATTTGGTGCAGCAATGGCCGGCATGAGCCCAAGCGTTGGGGTTATTGGCGATTCAACTTTTTTGCACTCGGGTATGCCAACTCTTTTATCGGCTGCAAAATCCAATCTAAACCTGAACCTGATTATTATGGATAACGCCATAGTGGGTATGACCGGCCAACAGATTCCTGTAGCGGCAGATATAGCGCCAACCTTGGCAAAGGCTGCCGGATTTGCGGAAGACCAGGTACATGTTTTTATCCCTTTGCCCAAAAAGACGAAAGATAATATTGAAAAGCTGGAAAAAATATTCAAAGAGAATAAGCCGAGCCTGATTGTTTTTAAGCGCAAATGCATACAAGCTATGCGCCGTAAATTATACACAAAAATGGAAAAAGCTGCTGTATAAAACCAATCCATGGTTTTAAAAGGACAGTTAATATTTTTGTGCCAGTATCGTGTTAACTTTATAAAGTACAGAATGTCATTCCCCGATAAGCGCATCGGGGTTTTCAACCGAATTTATTTCGGAAGCCCAATAGGTGCTGAATCAAGTTCAGCATGACGGCACGATACTTTAGGGTTAACACAACACTAGTAACTATTTATAGGAAAATAAAATGCAAAATGATAAAACATTTGGTCTGGTTGTAGCTGGTGTGGGCGGGCAGGGCGCAATTACTATTGCCCAGCTTGTACTTGGCGCAGCATGGATGAACGGGTTGCATGTGTTACAATCCGAAGTGCATGGTATGAGCCAGCGTGGCGGGGAAGTATCTGCGCATATCCTGATAAGTAAAAACAAAGTTACATCGCCAACAATTGAAAAGGGAACGGGGGATTTACTGATAGGCCTGGAGCCGTTAGAAGCTTTGCGGCACATGGTTTATTTAAAAAAAGAGGCGCATATAATCACTTCAAGCTCACCAATAATAAACATGGATTCTTATCCTGAAATTGATAAAGTGAAACGGCTTTTATCCACAATTAATGGTGTGGAAATGATCAACACCGACGCACTTTCGAAGGAGATGCGTTTTCCCCAGGGCGGAACAATTGCCTTGCTGGGCGCGGCCTCAGTTTTCCTGCCAATGGGTGATGACATCTGGGAAAAGGTTTTGAGCGAACGTTTTAAGAACAAGGGTGAAAAAGTGATAGAGAAAAACCTGCGTGCCTTTATGACCGGAAAAGAATTGGTTAAACAATGACGGACACTTTCCTAAATGAAGTAGAGTGTTATAAAATTCTTAAAAAATATGGTCTTAAGCCGGCACCGTATGATTTTATAACACAACCGGGATTAAAACCAGATTTGTTTAATGAAGGCGAAGCTGTTGTTTTTAAAGCCGTTGTGGATGGCATTTGGCATAAGTCGGATCAGGGCCTGCTGAAATTTGGCCTATATTCTGACGAGCTGCTTAGCAAAACATATAATCGATTTTATAATCTATTGCCCGACCGGCAAAATTGGCGAGGGCTGTTAACCTGTAAAAAAATTCTATTTAAAACGGGTGCCTTACCCACGGAATTACTTTTATCCATAAAAAATGACCCCAGTTGTGGCCCGGTTATTACGCTTGGTTTTGGTGGCATCCATACGGAACTTTTGGGGAAAGAATTATCGGCAGGCGTGTTAACCTTTAGTCCCGATTTTACCTTGCCAAAACAGGCCACCGAGCGGTTATCCAGCCATCTTCTCGGTAAAATTCTATTGGGGGAAATCCGTCAGGGAGAGGCACTCATTAAAAAAAAGACCATTGAAAAATTTCTGAATACGGTATGGAAGCTTGCCCAAAATCTGCAAAAAGAAAAAATTTCTTTGATTGAGATAAACCCGTTGGTTATTAATTTGGATGGTGAATTTGTGGCACTCGATGGCGTCGGGGAAAAGCTATCGGGTACAACGGGTATTGAGCAAAATAAAAATGTATTGCCCCAGCCTGAATTATCAGCGAAAATGCAGGGGGCATTGTTCCAACCACAAACTTTTTTAGTGGCCGGGGTTTCATCGAAGAAAAAGGGTTTTGGCAATATTATCCTTGATAATTTTAAGGATTCGCTGGTACCATCTCAAAATATTTTGGTGTTAAAAAAAGATTGTCCCGAATTTGAGGGTTATAAAACCATCGCATCACTTTCTGATTTAACCCGGCCAGTAGATGCACTTATTCTGGCCGTTCCCGCTTTGTCCGCTATAGAGATGATCCGGCAAGTATGTGATTTAGGGTTGGCCCAGATTATTTATTTGGTGGCCGGCGGCATTGGTGACGGTGCCGACCATTCTGGCCTGAAAGATCAGCTTTTACAAATTTTAGCCGCAGCCCCGCCCGAAAACCGTCCACGAGTTATTGGCCCCAATTCTTTGGGAATTATTTTGTCCCCACAAAAAATAAACACACTTTTTATTCCCGGAAATAAGCTGCCCGTACGATATTCACCAACAGGAAATTTGGGTTTTATTGCCCAGAGCGGCGCTTTTTTTATTACACGTATTTCCAATAATGAGCTGCTGCCGATACGTTTTGGATTTTGTATCGGGAACCAGATTGATCTCTCGGCCACAGATTTGGTACGTGGCATGGCGGGTGATAAAGAGATTGATGTGATTGCCCTTTACCTCGAAGGTGCGCCACAGGGTGATGCTTTAAGTTTGGCCATGTCCATAAAAAAGATTAGCGCCGGTAAAAAAGTAATTATCTATCGCGGGGGAAGAAGCCCTGCGGGGATGAAAGCGGCTTCCGGCCATACGGGCGCCTTGGCCTCCGATTATAAAATCGAGAAAAATTTATTACAGGCAGCCGGGGCGATAGTCTGTGAAAGTTTTGAGGATTTTGAAAATATGCTGGCCTGGTACTGTGCCTATCCGCGCGTTAAAAAAGTTGGCCTCAAAAGTATTGCCGTTATTTCCAACGCCGGGTATGAATCAGTGGCTTCTGCCGACGGCCTGGGCAATTTGTTATCTGATTTTTCCGAAGGGACTAAAGCCCAGCTAAAGGCGACATTGGAAGAATTTAATCTATCTGCCATTGTCTCAGCTAATAATCCGCTTGATATAACCCCGATGGCCAGCGATGATGTGTATTTTGAGTGTGCTTCAATTTGCCTAAATGCGCCGGAAACAGGGCTGTTGATCTTAGGTGTGGTTCCGCTTTCTGTAATGATTGAAACGGTGGATGAACAAGCGATCCGAAAAAGTGTGCAGCGCTTGAAAGGGTTGGTCAAACAGGCTCAAAAACCTTTGGCCGTTGTTGTAGATTCGGGGCATCTTTATAAAAAGCTTAAGGATATTTATAAAGAAAATGGGATTCCTTTATTTAGTTCAATCCAGGATGTTTTTGCATTTGTAAACCCGCAGTAATTATAAAATTCTTATGTGTTCTGCACTTCAACTCTAAGAAACTGAAGAAACTTCCACCTATACTTTTAATTATTTTTGGGTAAAAAAAAAGGCAGCCCAATAAAAAGCTGCCTTTAGGGTCCCCCCTCTATGAGGTTCCATGGCTGTAAATAAATTAATTCACTTCTTTTGTCACGCCCAATACATCTCTAATGGCATCAACCAATTGTTGTTTTGGCAAGGCGCCCATGGCCATTTGTGGCTTTTCGCCCATTGGTACAAAAAGTAGGGAAGGAATGCTTTGAATGCCAAACGCAGCCGCTAACTCTTGCTCTCGCTCGGTATTTACTTTGTAAATATTTACCATGTCTTTGTACTCTTCAGAAAGTTCTTCCAAAACCGGGGCAACCATTTTACAAGGACCGCACCAATCAGCATAGAAATCGATCAGGCATGGTTTGTCGCCTTCAAATTTCCATTCTTTGTTTTGCTCGTAGTTAAAAACCTTTTCTAAAAAAGTCTGTTTGCTTAAATGTTCTGTCATTTTATGTTCCTTTCAGAATTTTATATTTCTTTAATTTTTAAAACTATAACTTCAGATGTAGCACCATATTTAAAAGTTACAAATAATATTTAAGTGCAAAATATTATCCTGATATTTACCGTAGTTTAATCTTAATTTAAGACCGTTGAATCCCAACCGAATAATATTAGAAACAAATAAAAAAAATCATGAATATAAAAATCATAGAAAAACAACTCACGAAATTGCTCAAATCTTTACCCGATGATTTTACGGCAAACGAATCATTCTTAACCCTTTTAAGCGAGTTGAACAAAAGGGCAGGTTTACAAGAAAGCTCTGAGAGCGCGGTTTCTGTGAGGGATAAAATTCTGGACTCGATTCCTAATTCTGCTTTTCTGGTAAACACCTCCGGTCAAATCAGCAAGATAAATTACCGGGTAAGTGAGTTACTTGGATATAGTCAAAACGATTTAATCCATAAGCCTTATAAGTCGATTTTTATTGATGACCCCATTTGTGATTTCTTTTTAGAGCATCTTCCCGGCAGTAAAAAAGTGCAGGGTATCGAAGTTGAACTTAAAGCCAAAGATGGGAGCGTTTTACCTTTTTTACTTTCTGGCGCTTTAATTAATTTGCCCCGCGGGGATTATTTTTTGTGTGTTGGGCAAGATATATCAGAAATTAAAAAGACCCAGGAAACCCTGTTTAAGGCAAAAATTAAGGCCGATGAGGCCAATAAATCTAAAAGTGAATTTTTAGCAAATATGAGCCATGAAATCCGGACACCCTTAAATGGTGTAATTGGCCTTAATAAATTGATGTTACAAACCGAACTGACAGAGGACCAGACAGAATATGCCGAGATGATCCGGTCAAGCGCGGATTCATTATTATCCTTGATTAATGATATTCTGGATTTTTCAAAAATTGAGGCAGGCAAGCTGGAGATAGAATCGTATGAGTTTGCCCTGACAGATTTAATAAATGGCGTTTCTTCTATTTTTCAAACCCAGGTTAAGAAAAAAAACATTATCATTAAAACCGAAATTGATGCAGATATACCTGGTATTTTGCTTGGTGATATGGCGCGTATCAGGCAGGTGCTGATTAACCTAGTCGGAAATGCCGTAAAATTTACACACGATGGGCATATAATTATCAGTGCGCTTTTACATGATGAAAACGAAGAATCTAAAATTGTAAAATTCTCAGTTCGCGATACGGGCATTGGTATACCGGCTACGAAACAAGAGTTAATATTTGATAGTTTTGCCCAGGCCGATGCAACAACAACCCGTAAGTTTGGCGGTACGGGTTTGGGGTTGAGTATTTGCCGTAAACTGGTTTGGTTGATGAAAGGCGAGATGGAATTGTTTAGCCGGGTAAACCATGGGTCTACATTTTGGTTTGTTCTGCCGCTTGGATTTAATAATAATGATTCACATGAAGAAGGGCCAAAAGAGGCCAAGGCTTTTATCGAAAAAGGGAAAAACTTAATCGTTCTTTTGGTGGAAGATAATCTGATTAACCAAAAAGTTGCCGGCCGGCTTTTGGAGAATCATGGTTTCTTGGTAGATGTTGCAAATAATGGCCGGGAAGCTGTGACGATGACAGAAAAAAAGAAATATGATCTTATTTTAATGGATTTACAAATGCCGGTAATGGACGGTTTAACGGCAACAAAAGAAATCCGTAACCGCAAAATAGAGACACCGATTATCGCTTTAACCGCAAATGCCATGCAAGGTGATGAAGAAATGTGCCTCGCAGTTGGCATGGATGGCTACACGACCAAACCGATCCAGGAAGCGGAATTATTTAAAATTATTGATACGTTAACAGAAGAAGAAATTGATATTATATTTTAGCTCCACAATCCAACCTTTTTAATTTCCCGAAATAATAGCACATTCCTTTTAGTTTTGAAAGTAAACTAAGCTATCCATACAAATTTTGATTTTATTATGAGGGCGTAAAATCAGTTGTCGTTTTAAGGATCGTATTCTTTATTAACCGACCAGGCTAATAGGCCACAGCATGGAATCGAGAAAAGACATGTATGCAAAATCAATTCAGAAATTAAAATTTAATAAAAAAAAGGAGAAAATTATGGGTAAATATCTATTTTTTAGCCTGATTATGGCACTACTTTTTATAAGCTCTTGCAGCACAGAAACAGGAATGGACACAAATGATGAAAATGAACCTACCGATCAGCTTATGTCAACATTCTCTTCAATCAACACACTTGTATTATCAAAAAGATGTGCTAAAAGTGGCTGTCATCTCGATTCGATAAACCCGATTTTATCCAGTAATGAGGCCTATGCAAATATTGTAGGCAAAATTAATGGAGAACGTACGTTAAATTACATCGAGCCCGGTCAACCGGACAGAAGCTATCTCTTCCAAAAAATTATTTCTTCCGGCAATAGGAGTGGCGCGCGTATGCCTTTTGATGGCGCATCACGAGGTTATCTTTCAGATGCGGAGATTGATTCGATTCGGGCCTGGATTACAGCCGGCGCTAAAAATAATTAGTTTTAAATATTTATTATTATTTTTGTTAAACATATAATCTGTTATTACGTGGTTGCGTAATTGATTATACAATTACCAGGTACTAATTTAAATGTTTTATGGAGAAATATATGCGAAAACTATTAGCCATTTTTTATTTATTTTCTATTTTGATTGGTGTGGTTTTTCCTGGTGATTGGCAAGTTGATAAAGGTGCAACAAATACGGTCATTTTTTATTCCAGTACACCTGTTTTGGATTTTGAAGGGACGACGAATAGCATTGATGGTTATATTTATTGGGAAGGCGATTCTTTATTTGGAGATAAAAACGAAATCTATTTTGAATTATCGCTTAATACTTTTGAAACAGGAATTGGCAAACGCGACCGTGATATGCGCGATGATGTTTTACAAACAGACAAATTCCCCCTGGCCTCGTTTCGGGGAAGTTTTAATCAAGTGAAAAAGAGCGGTGTTTTATATAAAGTGGTTGTTGAAGGCGAAATGGATTTACATGGAATAAAGAAACGGATGAAAATAAATGGGGAAATCCAAATGAGTGAAAACCGGATGAACCTCAAATCACACTTCAGTATTTTCCTTAAAGATTTTGAAATTGAAGCGCCGAGCCTTATGGCTTTTTTTAAAGTTGCCGATGAAATCAAACTGGAGCTGGATTTAAACTTAATCAATAAATCAAACTAAAAATATGAGCGGAGAAACATGTGAACAAGAAATATAAATTGACTGCCCAAACCACAATTATAATCTCATTTTTTCTCTTTGCGGTTTTTTTATTTGCCAGGGAAAATGGTAAAGCCGGCAAAACACAATTAAGTGCCTCACCGGGTTGTACCTGCCATGGCGCGGCAACGCCAAGTGTGAGTGTGCTGATTGATGGCCCAAGCACCTTAAGTATCGGAGAGAAGGCAACCTATACAATAACTGTCAGTAATGGGCCATTGGCCGCCGCAGGGACAAATGTAGCTGTAAGCTCCGGCAATCTGGATATTATTGATGGCACCATGCGCAAAGAAAATGGCGAGCTTACCCATACATCGCCTAAATCGCCGGCAAATAACAAAGTGGTTTTTGAGTTCGAATACACCGCGCCGGACACCGAAGGCGAAGTGACCATGGCGGCTAATGGGAACAGTGTAAACCTAAGCGGGACTAATTCGGGCGACCAGTGGAATTTTGCCGACAATAAAACCATAACCGTTCAAAATACAACGGCTATTACGGATACACGGCCTGCCACGCCCAACGGTTTTGAACTAAAACAAAACTTTCCCAACCCTTCTAACCCTGTCACAAAAATTAATTACAGCCTCAATAAAAGCGGAAATGTTCAACTAACCGTATATGATGCTTTAGGTAAAACAATTGCAACCTTGGTGGATGGCTTTCAAACAACGGGAAGCTATGCTGTGGATTTTAACGGGGCCGCCTTGGAAAGTGGCGTTTACGTGTACCGGCTTAATTTGGGAAATAAAACAATCTCTAAACGGATGGTGTTAATTAAATAAAATAGGGACGGATAATGTTAAAATTTATTATTGTCTTTTTGATCGTGCCATTAATGCTCTTCTCCCAGTCCCGTTGGAAGAGAAGCAAAAGTGTAAAAAAAATAGATATTGAACTGTTCCATTCGACGCAGACAGCCAACTTGCCTACAACAGAGACTCTGAAAAAGGGTGATTTTATGTACGAAATTTCCCATCGCTTTGGCCGCATATCCGATGGTTATGATGCGCTTTATGGTTTTGATGGGCCGGTGAATATGCGTACCGCGCTAAGTTATGGGGTTACCAATCATTTTATGCTCACAATGGGGCGATCGAGCGTGCTGGATAATTTGGAGCTGAAAGGAAAGCTGAAGTTATGGCAGTTGGACAGTAAATCCGCACCCTCGGTTTTTGCCGTACAGTTTGGCGCAACGATTAGTACTGAGCCTGCATTTGACCTTGAAGCATTTAATGGTGATTACATGCAGTTTTATGGTCAGATTATTTACAACGTGATGTTGATGGACAAAAAACTGGGGATCGGTGTTGTGCCATCGTATGTGTACAACAGCTATATTTTTGCCGCGCGTAATAAATTGGAGACGAAATATACTTTTACACTGGGCAGCTACTACCAATATTATTTTAATCGGTTGTTTAGCTTATGGGCCGAATTCAGCCCGGTAATAAGTGGCTGGCAAGGTCCCATTTTTAGCAATCCGGGCAAGGAAAACCGCTCCTATAATACCATTGCCTTTGGCACGGCCATCGAAACAGGCGGCCATATTTTTCATCTATTTCTTACAAATAGCACACGCCTTAATGCGGTGCAATACCTGGTTGGCTCGGATGGGGACACGGGTAAAGATGCCTGGCGCCTGGCCTTTGGTATTACCCGCGAGTTGTAGATTGTTTTTTACTCCTTCCCAAATTTAGTTGGGGAAGCACTATCTTAATAGCAACATTTTTTTATGTGCATTAAAATTGCCTGCTTTAATACTGTAAATATAAATACCGGAAGGTAAATCTTGTCCATCAAACTGTATACTATGTTTTCCGGAATTTTTATAGCTGTTTACAATAATTGCAACTTCCTGGCCTAAGGCATCAAAGACAGTAAGAATAACATGGCCGGGTGTAGGGATAGTGTAAGTGATTAGAGTCGTCGGGTTAAAAGGATTAGGGTAATTCTGCGAAAGTTCCTTTGTAACAGGTATAAAAGTTTCTTCATCTATTGTAGTTGGCGTATTTAAGGTAACAAGTAGATGAGGATATCTTTTGTAGCCAAAATACTCATTTTTACTCATGTTAAAACTTAAAAAATCGGAGAGTAAGTCATTATCATAATCTATGATGAACCGCAGGCGAAATTGGCTTGTTGTCCTCCCTGCCTGCAAATCCGCTAAAACAGCATCTGTAATATTAAGTGTCTTCCAACCCTTCGTAGTATCATCGGAGATTATGCCAATGACCGATTTTATCGTTTGTTCATCGTCCTTATCCCCTGCATTCCAGTCTTCCCAACCGAGGCTGTCGCCGTAGATAATATGGTCTATAATGCAGGGGACACTCCCTGGTTGTTTTACGCCAAAGGTTGGGAACTGGCCAAGGATGTCATTTCCTGTTGAGTTTGTCTGATATAGCTTTAGATCAATTCTTTTTATCTCTCTGTCTTCCAGGCTTTGAATATTAAATGTCAAAAAACCGCGTGTCGAAATAGGGTCCCAATACCAATCGAGGCCATCCCCAACAGATATTGCATTGGTTTTTGTGAAAACTCCATATGCGGATAAGGTATAATAGTTTAGAATAACACCATCATCTACAGTTTTTAATGTGTCAATACCCTGCGCATTCATTATTGTTTGTAAAAAAAACAAGATGGAAAATAATATTTTTTTCATCTTATCAACACCATTTTTTTTGTTTTGGTAAAATTTTGTGCGGAGTGTCTTGTCCTGATTATATTTACAGAATTTAGTAAACTTGTAAATATAAAACAAAGGAGCCCCCATGTCAGCACAAGCGATAAGCTATCGGTATAGCGAAGCCTTCAAGCAGAAAGTAATAGGTGAAATAGAAAGCGG